>JAHJUH010000032.1 GCA_018829245.1 Patescibacteria group bacterium
TCTTTAACTTCTTCATATTCCCCTTCTACTGTCTTTTCTTTACTATCTTTATCTGTACTTTTACCTTTTATTTCTGGTTCTGATTGTTCAGCTTTTTCTTTCTCGACTTTTTGATATAATTGAGCGCCAATTTTTTGAATCTCTTGAGATAATTCATCAATTGCTTTCTTTAAAGGATCTATTTCATTACTATCCTTTAATTTCTTTAATGCTTCTAATTTTTCATCAACTTCTTTTCTATCTTCTGGCTTTACTTTGTCTCCAGTTTCTTTAAGCGCTTTTTCAGTAGAAAAGATTAAAGTATCAGCCTGATTGCGAACTTCAATTAATTCTTTTTTCTTTCTATCTTCAACTGAATGAACTTCTGCTTCTTTTTTCATTTTCTCAATTTCTTCTTTAGAAAGAGCTGATGAATCAGTAACAGTAATCTGCTGCTCCTTATTAGTTGCCTTATCTTTTGCCTTAACATTTAAAATACCATTAGCATCAATATCAAAAGAAACTTCAATTTGAGGCACTCCTCTTGGAGCTGGCGGAATTCCATCTAACATAAAACGGCCCAAAGTCCTATTATCAGATGACATTGGTCTCTCGCCTTGCAAAACATGAATATCTACTGCTGGCTGATTATCAGCTGCTGTGGAAAAAATCTGAGACTTTGAAGCTGGAATAGTTGTATTGCGTTCAATCAAAGGAGTCATTACTTGTCCTAATGTTTCAATTCCTAAAGTTAAAGGAGTAACATCTAATAAGAGTATATCTTTGGTTTCTCCAGTTAAAATTCCTCCTTGAATAGCTGCGCCCATAGCAACACATTCCATTGGATCAACTCCTCTTTCTATTTTCTTTCCAGCATAATCTTCAATAAATTTCTGAACAATTGGCATTCTAGTTGGCCCGCCAACTAAAATAATTTTAGTAATATCATTTGGAGTTAATTTAGCATCTTTTAAAACCTGTTCCATTGGTTGTTGACATTTATCAATAATCGGCTTAATTAATTCCTCTAATTTAGCCCTAGTAATTTTCATGGTTAAATGCTTTGGACCGCCAGCATCAGCGCTAATAAAAGGAAGATTAATATCTGTTTCTAAGGTTGAAGAAAGCTCAATTTTTGCTTTTTCTGCCCCTTCTTTAAGTCGTTGTAAAGAGGTCTTATCTTGCTTTAAATCAATCTTGTTTTCCTTTTTAAATTCTTCAGCTAAATAATCAATTAAAATTTCATCCATATCAGTTCCGCCTAATTGAGTATCGCCAGAGGTTGATTTTACTTCAAAAACTCCTTCACCAAAATCCATAATTGTCACATCAAGAGTTCCTCCGCCTAAATCAAAAACAAGAATTTTTTCTTCTTGGCCAGCTTTATCAATTCCATATGCCAAAGAAGCAGCAGTTGGTTCATTAATAATCCTAACTACTTCTAATCCAGCAATTAAACCAGCATCTTTAGTAGCTTGGCGCTGCGCGTCATTAAAATATGCTGGAACAGTAATAACTGCTTTTTGAATTGGTTCTCCTAAAAATGCTTCTGCGTCTTTCTTAATCTTCTGCAAGATAAAAGAAGAAAGTTGTTGAGGAGTATATTCTTTATTATTCAAATTATACTTTTCCTTTGTTCCCATCTTCCGTTTAAAAGCAGATACTGTGTTTTCTGGATTAGTTACTGCTTGACGACGAGCAGCTTCTCCAACTAAAAGATTTCCATCTTTATCAAAAGATACATAGGATGGAAATGCCTTACCACCGCCAACTACTGTTCCTTCGGCTGAAGGAATAATTGTTGGCTTGCCTGCTTCAAAAACTGAAGCAGCTGAATTAGATGTTCCTAAATCAATACCAATTATTTTTGTCATTTTTTTATTTATTAATTAATTTATTTAATTTCAATCGGAATCTTTTTTGCTTTAGAAATTGATTTGGCTACTTTTGGAATAACAATCCTAAGAATACCGCCTTTGCTTTCAGCAACTGCCTTATTTCCTTTTACTTCCACTGGTAATTCAATTACCCGACGAAAAGATCCTTTTTTAATTTCTTTTCTTAAATAATCTTTTTTCTTAATTTCTTTTTCTTCTTCACTTTTTCCTTGAATAACTAAAATATTATCTTCAATAGAAATTTCTACATTTTTTGGATTAATTCCAACTAAAGAAATTTCCACATAAAGATTATTTTTATCCTGATGAATATCTATGGCTGGTTCTTCTGCTTTTTGATTTGGTAAAAAAGGTATCCATCCTTCTTCAGGAATAGGCATTCCAGGGGCTCCTGGGACGCCTGGAAAATCCAAAGGCCCTTCTGATTCTTTAAATGGCTGCCACTTAATAGGCATAATATTATATCCTTTCTTATTTAGCTACTTTAACTTTGCTAACTCTTAATAGTTTTTTATTTAATAAATACCCTTTTTGTATTTCTTGAGTAATTATTCCTTGTTTTTTCTTTGATTTAACCTGTTCAACTGCTTCATGAAATTCTGGATTAAATTCTTCTCCAATAGTCTTAATTTCTTCTATATTACATTCTTTTAAAACGCTTATCATCTGTTCTTTAATTTTCTTAACATCTTCATTCTTTTCGGCTCCAGCTTCTAAGCTGTCTAAAATGGGTAATATTTTATTAATTATACTAGCCTGACCGATTACTACTATCCCAGGTATAATCTTTTCCTCTTGTCTTCTGCGATAATTAATTAAATCAGCCCGGGCTCGCTGAGCCTGGGTTAAATACTCCTCCTTTTCTTTTTGGCACTCATTAATCTTTGTTCTAAACTCTTTTATCTTATTTTTAGGTTCTTCAGATTCTTCAGAAATATATGTGAGCTTATTTTTCTTAATCATATCTATATATTAGTTTAACATTTTCTCAAAATTTGTAAACCCTTTACTGCCATAGAAAAAATATGATAAAATAAAAAGGAAAGGAAATAAATTTATGCCCCGTAGAGAAATTTTGAACCAATTAAATCTTTGATTTAATTTAATAAAACGGGGTAACAAAAAAATAAACTAAAAAAAGA
>JAHJUH010000033.1 GCA_018829245.1 Patescibacteria group bacterium
ATATGGATTTGTATTTAAGAATTGCTCCAGAATTGTATTTAAAAAGATTATTAGTTGGTGGTTTTGAAAGGATTTTTGAAATAGGGAGATGCTTTAGAAATGAAGGCATGGACAGGGAACATAATCCTGATTTTACTATGTTAGAATGTTATGCAGCTTATTGGGACTGGGAAGACCTAATGGGATTTATAGAAGATTTAATGCATCATATTGATCCTAAGATTTTCCCTAAGAAATGGGATCAAGTTGAGTATAAGGATGTCGTTAAAAACAATAATGAAAAAGAAAGTTTTGTTAAGCTTGAAAAACCAACTTTTGTTTTACATTTGCCAGATATTCCTCTTTGTAAAAAAGGAGAAGCGCTTCAAGGAATTGTTCAAGGAATAGAATTAATTAAGGCCTTTACTGAACAAAACGATCCTTTAGAGCAAAGAAAAGCTTTTGAAGAACAGGAGAAATTACATAAAAAAGGAGATGAAAAAGCCCAAAGATTAGATGAAGATTTTTTAGAAGCATTAGAATATGGAATGCCTCCATCAGCTGGTTTTGGCATCGGCCTAGACCGATTAGCAATTATTTTAACAGAAGCGAACAGTTTAAGAGAATCAATTTTATTTCCATTAATGAAACCAAAAGGAATAAAAGATGTTGGACATTAAACACAAGGTCTGACATAATTAAGTAGTGACCTTACGCCATAGGCGGAAGGTTACGCTTAATAGGTCAGACCTTAAACAGACTAGCATAAGGTCCGACCTGTCAAGCGAAACCTTTTGCAAAAGGTTTCTACTTGCCTATGTCGGACCTTAATAAAAAAAATATGTTAGATATTAAATTTATTAGAGAAAATCCTGACAAGATTAAAGATGCTTGTCAGAAAAAACAAGTTGATTGCGATATTGATCGTCTTTTAGAAGTGGATAAAAAAAGAAGAGAGTTAATGCAAGAAACAGAGAATTTAAAAGCAGAACAGAATAAGATTAGCAGTCAAAAAGACGGTGATAGAAAAAAGGCAAAAGAATTAAAAGAAAAGATTAAAACATTAGAGCCAGAATTAAAGAAAGCAGATAAGGAATATAATAAATTAATGAGATTAATTCCTAACCCGCCTTTAAATGACGTAATAAAAGGAAAGGATGAAAAAGAGAATAAGGTTTTACGGCAAGAAGGTGAGAAAACAAAGTTTTCCTCCAAAGGCGGACAGGGATTTAAACCTAAAGACTATTTAGAAATTGCTGAAAAATTAGATATTATTGATGTTAAAAGAGCAGCTAAAGTTAGTGGAGCTCGCTTTGGTTATTTTAAAGGAGGAGCTGCTTTATTAGAGCTCGCTTTAATTCAATTAGCTTTTCAAAATTTAACAAAAAAAGGATTTATTCCAATAATTCCACCAGTAATGCTTAATGATAGATCAATGAGAGGAATGGGTTATTTAGACAGAGGAGTTGATGAAGTATATCATTTAGAAAAAGACAATCTTTATTTAGCAGGTACTTCTGAACAATCAATCGGAGCAATGCATATTGATGAAGTTTTTCAAGAAGAAGATTTACCTAAAAGGTATGTTGGCTTTTCATCATGTTTTAGAAGAGAAGCTGGTGCTTATGGAAAAGATACCAGAGGAATTTTAAGAGTCCATCAATTTGATAAAGTAGAAATGTTTAGTTTTTGTAAACCAGAAGAATCACAAAAAGAACATCAGCTATTTTTAGAATTAGAAGAAAAACTAATGAAAGAATTAAAGATTCCTTATCAAGTAATTGATATTTGTTCTGGTGATTTAGGAGATTCAGCAGCTAAAAAATGGGATATTGAAGCTTGGCTGCCAGGTCAGGATAAATATCGTGAGACACATTCAACAAGCAATTGCACTGATTGGCAAGCTCGTCGTCTTAATATTAGGTATAAGAATAAAGATGGAATTAAATTTGTTCATATGTTGAATGGAACTATATTTGCTATTGGCCGAATAATTATCGCTATTATTGAAAATTATCAGCAAAAAGATGGTACAATTATAGTGCCAGAGGTTTTAAGGCAGTATATGGGCGGGATGAAGGTAATTAAATAAAGGCCGTTGAATAATAATATTCTAAAATTTCTAAGCGCTTTACCCTAAAGGGCTCCGACGCGTCTCAGAAATTTCAGAATATTATTAATAAGTACGATCTTGTGTCAAATGAAAAAATCTCGTTGGCAGAAAAGAAAAGAAAAAAACACCCTTAAGAAAATATTTTTTAGAGGGATGTTTTTTTGTTTGTTAATCGGCATAACATATTTTCTTATCTGGTCTCCTTTTTTGTGGATAGAGAATATTGAAATAAGATCAAGTAAAGTTCCTTTGTATTATACATCATTAGAAATAAGGGAGATTGTTGAAAATAATTTAGAAGAAAAACTTTGGCGGATAATTTCTCAAAAAAGCATTGCTTTAATTTCAAGCAGTAAGATTAAAAATGATATTTTAGATCAATTTCCAGAAATTAATGAAGTGATTATCCAAAGAAAACTGCCAAATATTTTAATAGTTAAAATATGGGAAAGAGAAAGCATTGGTGTTTGGTGTCAGTACCACTCAACAAGCACAGAAGAATTTATAGAAAGAAAAATTGATCAATGTTTTTACATTGACCAACAAGGCATTATTTACCGCCAAGCTCCTTTAATGAAAGGGAACTTGGTTTTAAATATTTACAGCGCTAAAAACCAAACAGCTGATATTAGAACCCAAGTAACTTCTCCAGAAATAATTGAATTTATTTTAGCCATTGAGCAAGGAATAGAAAAAATAAAAATGGCTGATAAAAAGCCATTAACAATTATTGATTTTGAAATTATTTCTTTAGAGGATTTAAGAGTAACAACTCTTAATGATTATCAAATATATTTTAATCCAGCTTATTCAACTGAATTGCAATTACAAGCTTTAGAAATGATTTTAGAAAAAGAAATTAAACAAGATTATGTTTCTTTGGAATATATTGATTTAAGAATACAAGATAGGGTTTATTATAAGGTCCGACCTGAAAAGAATTAAGGTCTGACCAATCAAGCGAAACCTTCTGAATAAGGTTTCTACTTGCTAAGGTCAGACCTTGGATTTATATTTTTAAGGTCGGACCTTAATTTGATAAATAAAGATTGAATTATTAATAATTTCAACCGGCTCATATTGGTTTAACCAGTTATAATAGTCGGTTTTTTCATTGTATCCGTGAACAGTTTTACCCCGGCCTCCTTGAAGAAGAGTAGTTGAAACAGCTAGCCATCCATTTGAAGGCAATTCATTTGGATTTCTATCGCCCCACCAAGGTTGATATTTATCCCCAAATCTGTAATTAAGATCATCTCCGCCAAAATAGTCAATATAGATCATTTCAATATTATTTTCTTCAATAAATTGAGCTAATTGTTTTAAATCTTGTCCCCAGTCCAGATTAGAATCAGTTACATACTTATATCCTTGGCTTGATCCTCCAATTAATTCATTAAAATATGATATAAAATTAGGATAGGCATTAATTGTTCCAAGGCCATACCAGAGTAATAATATAATAACTAGTATTTTAATAAATTTTTTATCTTTTTCTAATACTTTAGCAATTTGTCCGCTAATTAAAACATAGAGGATTGGGAAAGTTGGAAGAATATGCCTGATGCCAATATTAAGATTGCTTCTAACGCTAACAAACCAAAAGAGTATAAAAAAGGAAATTAAAGAAAATTTAGTTAATTTAACCAAAGCTTTATTTTGAGAATCAGTTTTAATATTTAATCTTGAAATAGCTAATAAGATTAAAATAAGGAAAGCCAATGGAACTTTAATTAGAAAAACAGTTGGGAAATAGTAAGACCATGCTTGATTTGATATTTCGCCTAAGAAATATGTGGTATTGCCTCCGGCTGATCTTTGAATAACCATAAGCAACCCAGTGAAAAACTGGCCATAAGGCCTAAGAATTGGCTTGTCAGACATCCAGATAACTGGATCAGCCAGCCATCTGCCACCATATGTTTTAAGATTAGCTTGAGCATCTGCTAATTGTTTTTCCACAGGATAATTCCAAGTATGGAATTGATAAACAGGCCAGATCAAAGCCATGCCAATTAAGCCAATAAGAAGCAAACCAATTCCTGCCTTAAGCAAGCGATAAAACCAAGGATTTTTTAATGGATTATTTATCAAAGCCCAGACAAAAACTATGAAAATGAAATAAGGGATAAGCAAAACCAAAGAAAATTTAGTTAAAAGAGCCAAGCCAAAAACCAACCCAGCTATAACCATATTTTTCCTATTTGGTTTTTCAAGCCATTTAACCAAATAATAGATGGAAATGAAGAAAGCTGCAGCTGCTCCAACATCAGTAGTAACTAAACGTCCATGAGCTAAAAAAGTAGGCGATAAAGAATAAAGGAAAAGCGCTAATAAGCCAGCTTTGTTTCCATAAATTTCTCGAGCCCATCTAAAAACATACCAGCCTAGAACTAACATTATTAAAAGCATTGGCAAGCGGGCAAAGAAAATAATTTTATCAGCATCATTATTATTCCTAAATAAAAATTCTCTGCCAAAATCCCATTGTCCGTTCAAATCTTCTTGCCAGGATTTAACTTGATCAGGGAAATAAATTAGTGTTTTAGTTATTTTTGAGCCAATTAATATAGATAATCCAGCCAAATCCTTTAATAAAGGAGGATGTTCTGGATTAAGCCGCATATCTTTTTTAATGATATATGAATAACCAGCAGGTGTATGAGCTAATTCATCCATTGTATTAGCTCTGTCTTTGATACTAAAAAAAGCCAATCCTAACATTAAGACTAAAAGACCAACAGCTAAAAGATTAGTAGTTTTGTTATTCATGTTTTTTAACTTATCCTTATTGATTATACCATATAAAAAGGTGTATAATCAAACTGTGGATAAGGTTAGTAAGCAAAGGTCCGACCTTAAAACCCCTAACCTTTCCATCTAAATCTCTTTTAATTAGCAAATACCTATAACTATCGTTAGGCAAGGTTAGGGTTTTTAAGGTCGGACCTTATATACTTATGGATAAAATAAAAAAGATTTCTGTTTTATTAATCCTAATTTGTTTAGGCTTGGTTTGTAGTGCAGTTGCTTATGCATATTTACCAAAAGCTGATTTAATTAAAGGTTCTGGTCCTGAAGTTTATCTTTTAGAAAACGGAGTAAGACACTGGATTCCTGACCCAGAAACTTTTAATAGATTTAGATTTAAATGGCAGAATATTAAGACATATTCTAATTCAGTGATAAATTCTTATTCTCAAGGAGATGAATGGAGTCAATATGATGATTATCCAGACGGATCTTTAGTCAGGGGTTCTGGTCCTAAAGTCTATTTAATTGAACTAGGCAAGCGCCGCTGGATTCCTAGTCCACAGATTTTTGAAGGCAATGATTTTGGCTGGAAATATATTCTTGATATTGATCAAGATGATTTAGAAGATATTGACTTAGGAGATGATTTAACATTATCTGAACAAAACAGATATCCAGAGACAATTATTCTTGAAAGCCCAGAACCTGGAGCAGCTTTAGAAACTTCTGAAGTTGTTTTTAAATATTCAGGAATTAATCCTTTGGGAAAAAATAGTGATTTAGATTTTGAAACATATTTAAAAGGATATGATTCTGATTGGCAAAACCAAGGTTCAAACTATACTGAAGAATATGATTTAAAACAAGGCGGAAGCTATACTTTTTATGTTCGAGCTAAAAATGAACAAGGATATTATGATCCTACGCCAGCTTCTTTAACTTTTCAGATAGGTGTTTCTTCATATTATCAAAAAGTAGAAATTAATAATGTTTATGAAAATGAAGATAGTTTTAGAAATGATTATTTAGTTCTTAGAAATGAAAGCGATGAAACAATTAATATTACTAATTGGACTATTGAAACAAGCAAAGATACAATAACTATTCCAAAAGCAACTAAAAAATTAACTTATCCTTATTCTGAAAGCAATGATTCTAATATTGAATTATCTTTTGATGATGAAGTTATTATTTCTATTGGCTTGAGTCCAATTGGAAAAAATTTCCAAGTTAATAAATGTACTGGTTATTTAGACCTATTTTCTCAATTTAATTTATCTTTAGACAATGACTGTCCTGATATGAGCGAATCAGTTTATGATCATTTAGGCAGTGAATGCCAAGAATACGTTACTAATTTAAATGGTTGTGAAATTATTGATTTTAAAGGAACTTCAGGGTCTGATATTAATAGTATTTGCACTAATTTTTTGAATGAGCATTTTAGTTATGGCGGCTGTTATGATGACTATTATCAAGATGTAGATTTTCTTAAGGATAAATGGCGAATCTTTCTTAATAAATCTATTGATATTTTTGATAATGATTCTGATACTATTATTCTAAAAGATCAAAATGGATTTGTAGTAGATGAGTATTCGTATTAATCTATTTTTATGGTAGAATTAAAATATGA
>JAHJUH010000034.1 GCA_018829245.1 Patescibacteria group bacterium
AAGAATAGTATTTAACTAAATCATGATAATTAGCATTACCCTTAAAAATAACTTTATCCTCAAGATTTAATTTGCTAACCAATTTTTCTAATTCACTTCTATCTGGACCATCTCCAATAATTATCATTTTAAAATTAAAATCTAAATACTGTCCGGCTTTAATTAAATCATCAACGCCATTTTTTTTAACTAAACGAGAGACAGTTAAGATTACTTTTTCATTTCTATTACTCAAATTTTCTTCTGGTTTAAATACTTTTATATCAACCCCATTAGGAACTACTTCTCCAGGATTCTTAGCTCCCATCTCTTTAGCCCAGTTAGACAAAAAAATACTGATAGCTTGAATGTAGTCAGTATGTTTAAAAATCTGTTTAAACCAGAATCCAAAAACGCCAACTTTTTTCTTAATCTCTTCAAGTGGATCACCTTCCTGTAAGGTTAATAACCATGGCTTATCAGGAAATTTTTTCTTAAAACGTAAACCCAAAAACCCTCCAAAAGAAGCCATAATAGACCAAGTTAGTTTATAATCTCTTTTTTTATTTAAACTTATCGCCTTTTTTAAACCTAGAAAAGGCAAAAGATATTTATCTAAATTAAATCCAAAACCAACCCGGTAAACATTAATATTATTAATTTTCTCTTCTTTTTTTAATCCTCTCTGTATTTTGGCCGTAATCATATCAAACTCAAAATCACCAATCCGGTCTGTTATTTCCTTAACCGCCACTTCAGCCCCGCCCACCAAGGGGAAATAAGCAGTAGAAAAAATTAAAACTTTTGGCACTTGATTATTGGCCATATATGCTTTAATATACTAGAAAATGGCTAAAAAATCAATCCTATATATTATCACCAAATCTGTCTGGGGTGGAGCTGCTAAGTACGTCTATGACCTCTCAACCAACCTAATAGATGAATTTGATGTAGCTGTAGCGGCAGGCGGACAAGGTCGGTTTTATAAAAAGATAAAACAGACCAATATCCCTTATTATCAAATCACCAATTTCCAACGAACTATTAATCCCTTTAAGGATTTGTTCGCTTTTTTTGAAATTTTAGGCCTTGTTTTCCAACTAAAGCCAAATATTATTCACGTTAATAGTTCTAAAGCAGGCGGGGTTGTCGGCGCAGCTGTTCAAATTTACAGATTTTTTTCTCATCAAAAAATTAATCTAATTTTTACAGCTCACGGCTGGGCTTTTAATGAAGATCGAGCTAGCTGGCAAATTAACCTAATTAAACTTTTCAGCAAAATAACTGCTTTATTTTATGATAAAATCATCTGTGTTTCTAAATATGATTATCAGATGGCTCTTAAGCATAGAATCGCGCCAAAAAGAAAACTAATTACTATTCACAATGGAATTGATTTAGAAAATATTTCATTCTTATCTAAGGAACAAGCTCAAAAAAGATTAATCGGCCGGGAATCTCCTTTGTTTATCGGGACCATTGCTGAATGGACTAAAAATAAAGGACTTATCTACCTAATTAAAGCGACTCAGACCCTTGAATTAAAAGAAAAAGAATTTGATGTTATTCTCATCGGTAGCGGAGAAAATCCAGATAAAGAAAAAATGTATGATTATGATAAAAAATATAATCTTGATAATGTTCGTTTAATTGAATTTATCCCTAATGCTGTTAAATATTTTAAAGCCTTTGATATTTTTGTTCTACCATCTCTTAAAGAAGGATTACCATATACGATCATTGAAGCCATGGCCGCTCAACTCTCTATTATTGCCACTAATGTTGGTGGTATCCCAGAAATGATAGAAAATAATATTAATGGTATTTTAATAAAACCAAAAAATCCCGATTTAATCGGGGAAAAAATTACTTATCTAATTAACAATCCAGAAAAAGCTCAAGTTATGGCTCAAAAAGCCAGACAAAAAGTAGAACAAGAATTCAGCTTAGATAAAATGATAGAAAAAACAAAAAATCTATATCACTAAAAATCCCCTCGCTGAGGGGATTTTCATTTAATTTGGTGGTATAAAATTAATAATATATCGATTATTTAAAACCTCAGTTTCTATTGGTTTATATTTATCCATAATCCCTAAATAAGTATCGTAAGCGCCTCTTAGTAAATATATTCTTTTATCCTGATATTTTACTAATTTTTTCTCCAAATCTTCTTCTGATTCTATAGTAACCAATAAAGCTTTATTAGATAAATGCGCGCCGGCCAGTAATAATTTAGGCATAGCCCAATCCTTATGCCAATGAAAAACCACACTCTGATCATTAATATAATTAGCTAAACTCTGATAGGCCAGTAAATCTCCGTCACCCTTAGCTTGAAGACTTAATTGAGATACCTTAGCTTCGTAATTTACAAAATGATTTTCTGAAAATACAAAAGTTAATCCATAATTCTTATATTGATCAAATGGCAAATTAATACCTCTAAAAAACAAAGACAAAGACAATAAAAAAGCAATTATAAATAAAACTCTGGTTATTTTATTAATTACTAAACAATATCCAGCAATTATCAATAAAATAACTGTCATTAAAATTGAGTATCTTTCTATATCAAATAAGCCATTACGATACCAACTAGATAAATAACAAAAAAATACAACTAAAAGACTAGATAAGAAATAAAAATATTTTTTATCTTTTTTAAATAAATATATTAATCCTAAACCAGACATTAAAATCATTACTGGACCAATTGATTTTAGAATTATCGCTGAAGATGATAAAAATTCTTTGAAACTTGGCATCACAGAACCATAGCTAGATAAAAAAGAGAAAAAATCAAGATTATGAAATAGACCATAAGTAATAATCATAGTCAGTATTGTAAAAAACCAACTATTGATGATATAAATTATCTTTCGGTAATTGAATTGCTTTTTTGAGATAAACCAAAAAATAATAAAGGGGAAAAGAACTAATCCATACAAGATCCGAGTCATTAAAGTAAAATAAAGAAATAAACTACTTAACCATAAATACTTGTTTTTATCTTTTTCAACAAAGTCCATAAAAAACACAATTGCGTAGAGTATAAAAAAAAGAGCAAAAACATCGCTCATAGCTATTTCGCTCCAACGCCAAATAATTGGACTTATCAAAACGGTTACTGTAGTTAATAAAGCATAATAGAAATTATTTAAAATTTTCTTTGATAAATTATAAATTGGGAATAATAACAAAGAACCAAAAAATGCTGCGGTCAAATTTGGCAAAAAAACTACTGACCATTTGTCAGTAAAAAAATGGCCTATCTTCATTACTAAGGCCAAAAGAATAATCCAAAAAGGATAACCAGTACTATGAGCATTAATGTATTGACCATTAACTGCCAAATTTACTGCTTTATCAACAAAATTAAAGGCGTCATCGTGCCACAAACTGGAACCCAGAAAAAATAATCTAGATAGTAAGACTAAAATAAATAAAAAGAATAAGAAAACCTTTTCTTTTTTAACAAATTTTACAATCTTATCCATACGACAAACTGAACTATTAATCAAATCTCCCGCTTAAAACATCTTGGATAAAAGCTTCTGACTGATCTTTATACTCATCACTAAATAAACCTACCTGTCGAGCAATTTCAATGGCTTTTTCTTTTTGCCCTAAATATGCGTAAGACAAAGCTAAATTAATCCAATAATCTGGCTTATCTGGAACAATCTCTGTTAATTCTTTGTTAAATTTTAATGCCCAGTTATAATCATTTGCATGAACAGCTGAATTAACCATTCTTTCCAAAACATCTTCTCTATGATAATTGATACCAATCTCATCCATCTTATCTAAATAAATCTGAACTTTATCATTTTGATCTACTGCAAAAAGAATCATTATTACATTGGTATAAGATTCCATAACCTGATCATTTAAAGCAAGCGCCTTTTTAGTATTAATAACTGCTTGATTAAAAACCTGATTAGCTTTTTCTATATCACCTATGGATTGATAGTATTTACCCAAATAAATCTGTGAATAAGCCATCTCATTATATATCTGTGGGCGGGTCGGACTTATTTGAGCTGCTTTCTGACCCAGGTCTAATGATTTATTCAACCACTCAATGTCAAACTGATAAACTTTATTTAAAGATCTCATAAACATTAAATAATTGCGGGCGCTTTTTGGTTTTTCTTCTATTTGCTGCTCAAATTCTTGTATCATTCTTGAGGCTGCTTTTTTTTGCCAATTGGAATCTACCAAATTAGAATTAATTGAACCAGTTATAAATTCAGCAAAATGCTGTCTATACTCCTGATTATAAGGAGTATTCATCTCTATGACCTTGACAAATTGAGTATAAGACGCTTCTGTTTCTTTTTTCTGAGTCTTAATCATAGCGTCAATCAATCCTTTGTTAGCCGAAGCTAATCTAACATTAACACTGAAAAAAACAGGCAGAAAAATAATGATACTTATTATTAATAAAACTAAGTATGGTTTTTTTGATTCTGAAAATTTTTCAAAATAATTA
>JAHJUH010000035.1 GCA_018829245.1 Patescibacteria group bacterium
TAAAAATTTATTACCAAATAAAGAAATTATCTCAATATTTTTCGGCAAATCTCCTCGCTCGCTTTTCTGCTCGCTTTTCTGCCAAGTAATTACATATAATTTCTCTAATCTTTGCCCAATTTTTTTTACCCAATTATAAGTGAATCCCGCTGGTGAGGAATCTTTTTCATCTACTTTCCTTGTAATCATTAATAATCTCATGATAAATCTTTCCAAAATTTGATTATTTTCTCAATAATTTTTTCTTGATTAAATCTTTCTCTAACCATAGCTTTACCTGCTTGAGCTATTTCTTCTGCTTTATCTAAATTATTAAGTAAATAGAGAACTTTCTTAGCTAAGGCCTCACTATCGCCAATTGGAACTAAAAATCCATTAACTCCATCTTCAATCACCTCTTGAGAGCCAGTTGTCGCTGTAGCCACCACAGGGAGCCCAGAGGCCATCGCTTCAACCAAAACCTTACCAAAACTCTCAGAAATGGAAGAAGACACATATACATCTGAAGCATGGTAATAATTAATTAAATCTTTTTGTTTGATTTTCTTAACCGAATTTAAGATTAAATTATCATCTCCCTTAATTTTTCCTATTAAAGAGATATTAGCTCCTATTTGCCAAAAAGCAAGTTTTTTGTAATCCTGATAAACTAATTCAATTGTTTTATATAAAGTCTTATAATCTTTAGATGGATCCTTACGTCCGACATTAATAATCGTTTTATGATTCTTATTCTCTAATCTTAACTTCCTAACTTTCTTATCATCACATTTTTCAAACTTTCCCACATTAACTGGCGTTGGAATAATCCTAATCTTTTTTTCAGAAACACCTGCTTTAATCAATTTATCCCTAATTCCAGAACTAACAACCCGAACTCCATCAGCTCTACTAACAACAAACTTGCTTAAGAATAAGAAAAACCAATTAAACCACCAGCGACCCCTTTCAAAAAGCCAATATTTATTATCCCAAAAATCACCGTGAAAATGAACAAGTAAAGGAACTTTAAATCTTTTTTTAACAAACCAGCCAGCTAATCCAGTTAAAAAAGGATCCTGACAAACAACTAAATCATATTTATCCGGCCAATAAATATTTTTAGCTATCTCAAAAGCATCAAAAATATAATTTATCTTGATTTTTGAATTAGTTGGATAAACTCTTAAATTTTTACCAAACTCTTTTTTTCTAAATCCTTTTTTAGTAAAAACAATAATATCCAACTGACCTGTTTCTTGGGCATATTTTTGGTGACGTTCTAAAACATCACCGCTATAATCGGCGCCCAATAAAGTTCTATCAATGCTAATCATTAAAACTCTCATATTTTTGTGACAAACTTTTTAGCTAATTTATAATCCCAAGGTAGCCAAAAACATTTTAGCTTCCACCTTAATTTGCATAATAATATAAAAAATAACTTTAAAAACTTAGCTACTTTAATAGTTGAACCCATAGCGCTCTTAATTGAATGAGCCCCAAATCTAACATAGGCCTCTAAAGATTCTATAAACCCCGGATTATCAAGCCAAGGAAATTTACTGATATCTAAATAGTTTAATTCATCCTTAATGGTTTCTCCCCACTGATCTAATGATTTGGGCTCTTGCCAGCCAGAAGCCAAACATTCTTTGTAAAGCTCTGAACCAGGATAAGGCCTAAAGGCCTGAGGTCCCAAAATTTGAACCTGATCACCCATTTTAACTAATTGATCAATTAACCTTAAGGTCTCCATAACTTCGTTTCTAGTCTCACCAGGTAAACCAGCCATAAAGGAATATTGGGGAATAATTCCGTGCTTTAAACACATTTTAGCTGAATTAATTACATCTTCGGGCATAATATCTTTTTTAATCTTTTTTAAAATCCGAGGACAGCCTGATTCAGCCCCAAAAGATAATAGATAGCAGCCGGATTGCTTTAGCTTCCTAATGAATTCCTCATCAATCATTCCTTCTTTTAAATAATTGGCTCGAACAGTTGTTTCCCAAGGAATGATTAAATCTTTTTGAATCATTCCATCAATAACCTTTTTAGCTCTTTTAATATCAACAAAAAAGTTTTCATCCCAGAAACGCAGCTTTTTGCCTTTAAAATATTCTCTGGATTTAATAATCTCTAAATCATTTAAAACCTGCTCCGCTGTTCTGGTTCGCCAACGATTCTTAAGAATTGCATTAATACAGAAAGTACAACGATGAGGACAACCTCGAGAAGTTAATGAAGGAATTAAATGAAGATTACTCAAAATTTCTTTAGGCACCAAATTCCAATTGAAAAGTGGCATTTTTTTCGGATCATGCAATTCACGCGATTGATTAACAATAATTTGATCATCCTTTTGATAAGCGATTCCATTAATTTCAGCCAACGGTCTGTTATTAACAATATCCAACATAGTTAATTCACCTTCACCATAACACACCATATCAATCAAGTAATGACTAGATGTCTGCTTAATAAAGAAACTCGGATGAGGACCTCCCCAAATAATCTTACAATCAGGATTTATTTCTTTAACCAAACGAGATACCTTTAAAGCATGAGGAATTTGCGTGGTCATAACTGAAATTCCAACATAATCACAATCTTTTACTTTTTCCTCAACTAATTTTAAATAATCTTTTTGCCGAACTCCATCAATAATACTAACTTTAATACTCTGACTATCTAAATATGTAGCAATACTAAGCAAGCCAACAGAAATAGAGCTATCGTAATTCTCCTTATTAATATTAAAAGCCGGATTGATTAATAAGACTTTAGACATAACTTAAAACCATGCCGGTAAAAATGTTTTATCCGGAATACCTGAATATTTATCTTTTTTAGCTAAAATCCAAATATTAGTACCAAATCTTTGTAATAACGGCCCAAAAATCTTATTTAAAAAGCCGGGCATTCTTCTAACATAACCCGAATAGCTAATTATCTTATATCCAGACGCTTTTAATAGAAAAGTTAAAGTTTCTTTGTTAAAAGCATAAAAATGTTCTGGGCTTTTATGAGTTCCTAAAATTGAAGGTTTCGGAATTTGAATAACCAAATAACTTTGATCATTAAGGTAATCTCTAAGTTTAAATAAAAATCTAAAAGGACTAATCATATGGACCAAAAAATCAGTACACCAGACTAAATCAAATCTTCCATGCAATACAGGTAAATCTTCTTCTGTGTTTGCACTAATAATATTTAGTCCTAGGCCTTTTCCAAAATCAATTAAATATTTATTAGCATCTATTCCCACAGAATCCGGGCTAAAATGAATTAAATTATGCCCGGGGCCGCAACCAATATCTAAAATTCTAAAAGAATCTTTAATCTTAAACTTATTATAGATATAAGTATGATTCTCAAACCAATCTTTAAAAAATTTATTATAAATTCTTAAATTTTCCTCACTATCATAACAACCTTTTGATAAAATTATTTTCTTTAATTCATCTTGAGTTTTATTCATGCATTTTCAAAAACTAAAATAGTTTTCTTTATTAGATCATCCCAACTAAATCTCCTTAAATCTTGTTGAGCATTAACAACTAATTTTTCTGCTAAATCCGGGTTGTCTAAAATTTGATTGATTGCCTCTAACCACTGTTTTTTATTTTGATAATTAACTAAGATACCTGTTTCTTTGTCTTTTATGGTTTCTGGATTGCCTCCGGCTTTAGTAGTAATAACAGGCGTACCCACTTTCATTGCCTCTAAAATAACGAAAGACATTCCTTCATAATTAGTATTTAAAACAAAAACGTCTGATATTTTTAAATACTCTACAACTAATTCACGGCTAACTCTGCCTGCAAAAAATATATATTCTTCTACATCTAAATCAACAGCTAATTTTTCTAGATTTATTCTTTCTGGGCCCTCGCTGATAATAACAAGTCTTATATCTTTATATTTCTTAAT
The DNA here is from genome assembly GCA_018829245.1 of Patescibacteria group bacterium. Lineage (GTDB taxonomy): Bacteria > Patescibacteriota > Minisyncoccia > Portnoybacterales > UBA2143 > JAHJUH01. Next base: position 3,916 of record JAHJUH010000035.1, read on the forward strand.
TAACTCAGGCATTATTTTAATTAACATATCAATGCCTTTCCATGGAGTTAAGCGAGCATTAGTTAAAATAACTTTATCAATAATATTAAGCTGTTTTTTTAAATCTACTTTTGAGTCGCTTGGCACAACTAAAAAATCAATAGAATTATAAATTACTTTGATTTTTTCTTCTGAAACGCCTATTTTCACGGCTAATTCCTTTAAAAAATTACTAACGACAATAATTTTATCTGAATTAACCAATATTTTTTTTCTTATTTTTTTCCGTCTTTCTATTAATTTAGAATACCTATTTATCTGAAAATCCATAATATTATCAGTTGTTTCTCCTCTATTTAAAGCAATTTCCCAAGCTGAATCACCAACAAATCTAGTTACTAATTTCTTACCCAAAAATCTTTTGATCAATAAGGCGGTCAAACCAGCTGTATATAAATCTTGGTTATAAATAATATCTGATTTTAAAGCCAACCAAAAACCTTTAATTAAATAAAGAAAACTTTTTAAAAAAGATGGCCACTTATTAGAAACAACCTTGACCGGATAAGAATAATCTTTGGCTTGTTTTCTTTTACCACAAGTTAAAACCGTCACTTGATAGCCACGCTTAATTAATTCCAAATTAAGCGCCTTTAATAAAGTTGATGGACCGCCAATCCCCTCTAAAAAAACTCCGGTTAAAATTAAGATCCTGTTTTTCATCATAGTTTTTTAAAAATCCTTTCCATCTTTTGAGCAACAATATCCCAAGTGTATTTATCTCTAACTAGATTTAAACCATTATCAACTAGTGTTTTTCTAAGTTCGTCGTTTTCTAAAACCTCTTTAATCTTTTCAGCGATACTTTGAGGATCATTTACTTTACAAAACAAACCCGTTGCTTGTCCTGAGTTTGTCGAAGGATCTTCTAAAAAATCTGGGATACCACCTACTGGTGTTCCGATGATCGGCAACCCTGAAGCCATTGTCTCTAAAAAAACATTACCCAATCCCTCTGAACGGGAGGCCCGGACAAAAATATCGGCTGCTGAATAATATTTTGGAAGATTATTATAATCAATATGTCCAAGAAAAGTGATTTTATTTTCAAGGTCTAATTTTTTGACCAAATCCTTTAATTCTCTTTCCTGCTCGCCACTTCCAGCAATTAAGATCTTAAAAGGGAATTTCAAATATTGTCCTGCTTTGATTAAATCATCAATTCCATTTTTCTTAACTAAACGAGATACAGTTAAAATAATCTTTTCATCTTTGATTCCTAATTCTTCTTTTAATTTATTAATAGTTTGGTCATCTGCTCGTCTAAACTTTTCAATATCCACTCCATTAGGGACAACTTCGATAGGACATTTTGCCCCCATTTCTTTAGCCCAATCCAATAAAAAACTACTAATGGTCTGAATATAGTCAGCTTGCTTAAAAATCTGTTTAAACCAAAATCCAAAAATACCAACTTTTTTTTCAATTTCCTCTAGAGGATCGCCTTCTTGTAAAGTTAATAACCAAGGTATATTGGAATATTTTTTCTTAAAACGTAACCCTAAAAATCCTCCAAAAGAGGCCATAATAGACCAAGTTAATTTATAATCTCTTTTTTTATTTAAACTTATCGCTTTTTTTAGGCCTAGAAAAGGTAGGAGATATTTATCTAAGTTAGATCCAAAACCAACCCGATAAACATTAACATTCCCTATTTTTTCCTGATCAGCCAAACCCGATTCAATCTTAGCCGTAATCATATCAAACTCAAAACCCTTAATCCGGTCTATTATCTCTTCAACAGCCACTTCAGCCCCACCCACTAAAGGAAAATAAGCGGTAGAAAAAATTAAAACTTTTTTCATTGTTTATTCTCTTTTTTAACTAATTCTATGTATTCTTTAATATTTCTTTTCGCCGACCAGCCCAATTCTTTCATTTTTGATAAATTAATTGTCGACGATCTTCTGTCCCCTTTTTTCTCTGGCAACATTTCAATCTTGCCGCCAAAAAGTTCAACAATTTCAAGAATAGAATAAGTTTCTTCTGAACCAATACAATAACCATCGCCTTTACCTTTTTCTCCAACTAATAGTAATCCGTTAATCGTATCATTAATATAAGTGAAAGCTCTTCTTTGGGTACCAGGAGAGATCACTGGCAACGACTTGTTATTCTTATACTTCCTAGAAAAAATACCAATTAGAGTAGCGTATTTTCCTTCAGAAATCTCTCTCCCGCCATAAACGTTATAAAAATAGGTAATAGCATAAGACAAATTAAACCATTTGCCGTAATTCCTAACTAAATTAGTATTATTGGCTTTACTCCAAGCATAAGGAGATTCATCCCTTCCGCCAATATTATCGCCAAATTTAGTGCTTGAACCTGCGTAAATAAGTCGAACATTATTCTTTCGGCAAAACTCCAAAACCCGAAAAGTGCCTAAAACATTTAATCGCCAAACTAAATCGACATCTTCAAAACTAGTTAAAACTCGAGAATATTCACCTAAATGATAGACAAGGTCAGGTATTTTTTTAATATATTTTTTGATATCTTTGGTCTCACCTTTAATATATTCTGCTCCGGAAATATGGTTTTTTTCTGTGCCAATAAAATAATTATCAAGGGAAACAATCTCATTATTCTTATCCTGAATTAACTTTTCTATAAGATGAGAACCGATAAAGCCCGCCCCGCCTGTTACTAAGATGATTTTTTTCTTTTTCATTTTTTCTTTAAATTTACTATATTATCCTTTAAAAAATGTTCGATAGCTTGGACAGTTTCTTTTTTAAACTTAGCTGGACTTTCAGCTATCCAAACCGAAAAATTATACAATTCTTGATTGCCGACTTTTAACCATTTGTTATTTTTATCTAGAAAAACAAATAAAGCAGTAACAGCCACCCTTTTATTCCCATTCTGAAAAGGATGATTTTTAATCATTAAATAAAAAAGCGCTGAAGCTTTAGTAATAATTCCTTGATGCAATGATTTGCCTCCAAATTTCTGAAATGGCGTGAAAAGACAGCTTTCTAAAGTATTAGGAAAACGAGTAGAAAAATCAGGAATAGGTTCGTCATATTCCATTAAATCACGAGCCAAGGCAAAGGCAATATATTCTATTTCCGCTACTGATAAAGATTTAATCATGTTTCTCCTAATTTTTTCAATGTTTCCCCGTATTCATTAATCACTCTAGTTATTGTTTTATCAATTTCAGATTTTTGATCTTCGGTTAAAATCTTGCCTAAAATGATTCCTAAATCTTTTTTACGAATAACAAAATTACGGCCGATTTTTTCCGCTTTAATCTCGCCCTTTTTGATCTTTTTAAAAACAGCTATCCGGCTGACGCCCAAAAGTTCAGCTAATTGGGCAGTAGTGAAAAACTCATTATTTTTCATAATTATTTTTAGAATTTATTTTGTTAACCTATATCATAGAAGTTAACATATGTTAACCAACCTGTCAATGTTAATAACTTGATTAATGTTGATATATGATTTAATATACTATAAAATGGCTAAAAAATCAATTCACCTCGCCAAAGCGGAGCGGCGACGGGCTTTGCCTCAGCAAAGGCGAGTCCTATACATTATTACCAAATCTGTCTGGGGTGGGGCTGCTAAGTACGTCTATGACCTCTCAACCAACCTAATAGGTGAGTTTGATGTGGCTGTGGCGGCAGGCGGACAAGGTCAGTTTTATAAAAAGATAAAACAGACCAATATTCCATATTATCAAATCAATAATTTCCAGCGAACTATTAATCCATTTAAAGATTTGTTCGCTTTTTTTGAAATTTTAGACCTTCTTTTCCAATTAAAACCAAATATTATTCATGTTAACAGTTCTAAGGCAGGCGGGGTTGTCGGCGCAGCCGGTCAGATTTACAAATTTTTTTCCCATCAAAAAATTAACCTAATTTTTACAGCTCATGGCTGGGCCTTTAATGAAGATCGATTCAAATGGCAAATTGATTTAATTAAATTCTTTAGTAAGATAACTTCTTGGTTTTATGACAAGATAATTTGCGTTTCTGAATATGACCGCCAAATGGCTCTTAAATATAAAATCGCGCCAAAAAGAAAATTAATCACTATCCATAACGGCATAGATATTAAAAATATTGATTTTTTAGAAAAAAAACAGGCTCAGAAAAGATTAATCGGTCGGGAATCTCCTTTACTTATTGGAACTATTGCTGAATGGACTAAGAATAAAGGAATTATTTATTTAATTAAAGCCACCCAGACCCTTGAATTAAAAGAAAAAGAATTTGATGTTATTTTAATCGGCAGCGGGGAAAACCCGGACAAAGAAAAAATGTATGATTATGATAAAAAATATAATTTGGATAATGTCCGCTTAATTGAATTCATACCTCAAGCAGTTAAATATCTTAAGGGCTTTGATATCTTTATCCTTCCATCTCTTAAAGAAGGACTTCCTTATACAATCATTGAAGCTATGGCCGCTCAATTGCCTATTATTGCCACTAATGTAGGCGGTATTTCAGAAATGATAGAGAATAATATTAACGGCCTTTTAATAGAACCAAAAAATCCCGATTTAATCGGGGAAAAAATTACTTATCTAATTAACAATCCAGAGAAAGCCCAAGTCATGGCTCAAAAAGCCAGACAAAAAGCAGAACAAGAATTTAGCTTAGACAGGATGATAGAAAAAACTAAAAGAGTGTATTAATTCGGCGGTATAAAACTAATAATATATCTATTATTTAAAATCGCAGTTTCTATTGGTTTGTATTTATCCATAATCTCAAGATAGGTATCATAGGCGCCTCTTAATAAATATATCCTTTTATCCTGATATTTTACTAATTTTTTCTCCAAATCTTCTTTTGAATCTATAGCAACTAATAAAGCTTTATTAGATAAATGCGCGCCAGCCAGCGACAATTTAGGCATAGCCCAATCTTTATGCCAATGAAAAACAATATCTTGATCGTTAATATAATTAGCTAAACTCTGATAGGCCTGTAAATCCCCGTCACCCTTAGCTTGAAGACTTAATTGAGATGCTTTAGCTTCATAGTTTACAAAATGATTTTCTGAAAATACAAAAGTTAATCCATAATTCTTATATTGATCAAATGGCAAATTAATACCTCTAAAAAATAAAGACAAAGATAGTAATAAAAAAATTATAAATAAAACTCTGGTTATTTTATTCACCACTAAACAATATCCGGCCATTATCAATAAAATAACGGTCATTAAGATTGAATACCTTTCTATATCAAAAAAACCAACCCGGTACAATGTAGATAAATAACATAAAAATATAACTAGAAAACTTAAAAGAAAATAAAAATATTTTTTATTTCTTTTAAATAAATATATTAATCCTAAGCCAGACATTAGAATCATTACTGGACCGACTGACTTAAAAATTATTGCTGAAGATAATAAAAATTCTTTAAGAGTTGGTAAACCAGAGCCATAACCAGTTAAAAAAGATAAAAAATCAAAATTATGAAATAGCCCATAAGTAAAGAATGTAGCTATTATTACTAAAAACCAATTACCAGCAATGTAAATTAGGTTTTTAAAATTGAATTGCTTTTTTGAAATAAACCAAAAAATAATAAAGGGCAAAAGAACTAATCCATACAAGACTCGAGTCATTAAAGTAAGATAAAGAAATAAACTACTTAACCATAAATACTTTTTCTCATCTTTTTCAACAAAGTCCATAAAAAATACGATTGCGTAAAGAATAAAAAATAGAGCGAAAATATCGCTCATAGCTATTTCGCTCCAACGCCAAATAATTGGATTAATCAGAACAGTTATAGCAGTTAATAAGGCGGCATAATGATTATTTAAAATTTTCTTTGATAAATTATAAATTGGGAATAATAGTAAAGAACCAAAAAATGCTGCCGTCAAATTTGGCAAAAAAACTACTGACCATTTATCAGTAAAAAAATGGCCTATCTTTATTACTAAGGCCATAAGAATAATCCAAAAAGGATAACCAGTGCTATGAGCGTTAAGATACTGACCATTAACTGCCAAATTTACCGCTTTATCAACAAGATTAAAGGCATCATCGTGCCATAAGCTGGAACCCAGAAAAAGCAATCTAGACAACAATACTAAAACAAATAAAAGAAATAAAAGAAATTTTTCTTTTTTAATAAATTCTATAATCTTATCCATTTAAACAAACTAAATTACTATTTAAATCTCCCACTTAAAACATCTTGAATAAAAGCTTCTGACTGGTTTTTATACTCATCACTAAATAAACCTACCTGTCGAGCAATTTCAATGGCTTTTTCTTTTTGCCCTAAATATGCGTAAGATAAAGCTAAATTAATCCAATAATCTGGCTTATCTGGAACAATCTTTGTTAATTCCTTATTAAATTTTAATGCCCAGTTATAATCATTTGCATAAACAGCTGAATTAACCATTCTTTCTAAAACATCTTCTCTATGATAATTAATACCAATCTCATCCATCTTATCTAAATAAATCTGAACTTTATCATTTTGACCTACTGCAAAAAGAACCATTATTACATTGGTATAAGATTCCATAACATAATCATTTAAGGTAAGCGCCTTTTCAGTATTGATGACTGCTTGATCAAAAACCTGATTAGCTTTTTCTATATTACCTATGGATTGATAGTATTTACCTAAATAAATCTGTGAATAAGCCATTTCATTATATATCTGCGGGCGGGTCGGACTTATTTGAGCTGCTTTCTCACCCAGATCTAATGATTTATTCAACCACTCAACGTTAAACTGATAAACTTTATTCAAAGATCTCATAAACATTAAATAATTGCGGGCGCTTTTTGGTTTTTCTTCTATTTGCTGCTCAAATTCTTGTATCATTCTTGAGGCTGCTTTTTTTTGCCAATCAGCATCTACTAAATTAGAATTAATTGAACCAGTCACAAATTCAGCAAAATGCTGTCTATACTCCTGATTATAAGGAGTATTTATCTCTATTACCTTGACAAATTGAGTATAAGACGCTTCGGTTTCTTTTTTCTGAGTCTTTATCATAGCGTCAATCAATCCTTTGTTAGCCGAAGCTAATCTAACATTAACACTGAAAAAAACAGGCAGAAAAATAATGATACTTATTATTAATAAAACTAAGTATGGTTTTTTTGATTCTGAAAATTTTTCAAAATAATTA
>JAHJUH010000036.1 GCA_018829245.1 Patescibacteria group bacterium
AAAATTTTCTCCATGGAATTATTCATAAACACCATAATGATTCGGTTTTATTTGTGTGTCATGGAGGTATTGGCAAGGCATTAGTTGCAGTAATCATTGGCAAAAAATGTTCAGAATTAAGAACAGTTGAAAATTTACAGAATACTAGCATAAGCACTTTTGAAATTGACGAAGATAAAAATCATAAAATTATATGTTACAATTGTGTTAAACATCTAAAAGGGAAAAAGGGGTTAGGAGTTTTTAATAAATAAAAGATTTGAAGGGGAAATAAATAACAAGTTTTATTTGAACAGTCCGTTGATTGTCTATAGTATTGACAAAATAGACAAAAGATGATATTATAATAACATTGAAGTTAATAATTTAATGAGGAGGTAATCTGTTATGTTTAGTAAAGGTGTAATCGCTTACAAAGTATTAAAGGGTGTACTGCAAAAACGCGGCGTAGAATTAAGGAAAATTGACGAAGAAGAACTCAAAGAATTTGCACAAGAAATAGGTGTACCGGTTGAGGAACTCCGGGCATTTGCCAAGCCACTTCTTCAAGAAATATTGAATGAAATGCTTTAGGTAATTCGTCTAAGTTCAAGAGCGCATAAGCGTTCACCAAGCCCCGATTATTCTTCGGGGCTCTTTCTTTTATCGCCAAAAAGGCGATTTTTTGGTAGAATGGATATATGAAGCCCAAGATATATTTCATAACAGGAGTATGCGGTGCTGGTAAAAGCGCGACTATTCCATATCTTAAGTCATTGTTTAATGGAAAGGATTATGATATTCATGATTTTGATGAAAGAGGCGTGCCTGAAAATGTTAATAGAAAATGGAGAATGAAAGAAACAGAATACTGGATAGATTTAGGTGAGAAAAATATAAAGAATAATATCTCTACCATTATTTGTGGTTTTGCCAATCCAAAAGAAGCAATCCATGATAATAAAGATTATATTAAATTTATCCTTCTTGATGCAGATAATAAAACAATTAAACAAAGGCTTGGTAAAAGATATTGTCATAAAAAAGGTGTTGAAGAGTTAAAAAGAGCATCAGGAGAAACACCAGAAGAATCTATTAGGGCTAATATCAGATATACTTCTGAGTTTAGGAAAATATGTAAACAATACGGATGTAAAATTATAAACACGACTAATTTAACACCGGAAGAAGTTACGAAACAAATAATGGAGGTTATAATATAAGAAAGAGTGTCAGGAGCCTTTTCGAGAATAAACAAAAGATTTGGAGGGGAAAAGAACAGAGGTCGGACCTTCTTTTGCTACATTCCTCAGAGGTCAGACCTTTACTGAAGGTCTGACCTCGTATGCAGATTTCGACCTCTACACACTGACCTTATATACAGATTTCTTACTACACAACTGGATTCCTAATCAAGTTGGGAATGACATCGAGGACTTGACGTGTTTTTGAGTTTTAGTTATTATATTAATATATGGCTAAAAAAATAGATTTAAAAAATGTAGTTTGGAAAGAGGGTAAATATTACGTTGCTCAGTGTCTCAATGTTGATGTATCTAGTTTTGGCAAAACCAAGAAAGAGGCCTTGGCTAATTTAGATGAGGCCTTAAAATTATATCTTGAAGATGCTAAAGATTCAGAGATAATTAAAGTTGAGAGACCAGAGTTAGTAAAATTATCTTTTCGTCATGCCTAGATTTTATTCATCTCGGCATATTATCAAAGTCCTTCAGAGTAAGGGCTTTGTTTATATAGGGTAAAGAGGTAGTCATGTAAAATTTCGTAAATCGAGTCTAACAGTTATTATTCCGGCTAATAAGAAAGAAATTCCGTTTGGAACATTTAGGTCAATATTAAGACAATCTAATTTAACGAGGGAAGATTTTGGAGGAAAATAAATAAAAGATTTGGAGGGGGTTTGGGGATAAATTAAAGAATTTTAGAATATAGTATGTCTAAAAAATCATACAATTATATTTTTATTGATGAATCCGGAGATCCGGGCAAGTTATATAAAATAGATGATCAAGGCAATAAAATTCTAACAGGCACGAGTTTATTTTATATCCTCTCAGCGGTGTGTTTAGATTCCAAACAATTATTTTCCTTAGAGGAGATGGTAATGCAAACTAAAAACAAATATGGATTTAAAAGCGAATTAAAAGCGTCAATAATTCCTTTGTCTATGTATAAAGATCTTTTGAAAATCATTAATAAATTGGATATAAGGGTTTATTACCGTTTAATAGATAAGAAGAAATATAAGGGGAAGTTTGCCATTGACGGTAAGAAAAAGCTGCATAATGTTTTTGACGAGTATAATCTAGCCAAGCTAACTAAGATTGCAATTACTCAATGCGATTTTATGGATGCAGAAGTTGTTATTGATAGAACAGATAGGCGATTACTAGATGGTAAATTTGATAACTTCGATAAATATTTGATGAAAAAAGTGAATACAAAAACTATAAGAAGAATTAAACACGTAACGCACGTGAATTCAGAATATGTTAATGCAATGCAAATGTCAGATTTAGTCAGTGGAGCAATAAAAGATTATTTTACAAAAAGGAATCCAAAATTGAAAAAAGTTATCAAGAAAAATTTTCTAAAGAAAGTTTGGTAAATAAAAAAAGCGGGCACCCAGACCTGGGACACGCTTTATACTTTTATATTATATTAATTATTAATGTCTGTCAATAGTATGTACCTGTCAGGTACAGGTCAGGGGTCTATTAAATAATAAATGTAAAAAGGGGTCAGGAGCCTTTTTAAAATAAATAAAAGATTTGGAGGTGGGTTGGGTTGAAAATTAACTTATCCACTGTTATTAATTCATATAAAGTGTTAAAATATTAATATAAATAATTAAGAAGAGAAGGATAAATAATATGAAAAAAATAATAATTTTTAGTTTAGTTTTAATAACAATAATAGCAACAGCTGGGGTTGTTCTTGCAATGGGCACAGAAAAGACATCTGATGAGAATTCTAGATATTTAATAAAATCAAATAATAGTTTTCTAAAAATAATGTATGGCGTTAACCACAACTTTGATAATGGATTTACAACAAATTTAACTCCAAGACAATTAAAAGTATTAGAAAAATTTGGTATAGAAGTGGAAGAAGTTCTATTATATCATATTTTAGCACCACCAGGAGCTTGTAGTCCTTGGCCTGGATGTAAAGATGATCCAGACCCAGATCCAGAGCCAAATCCTGAAGAAAGAAGTTGTTATCCAAGTACGCAAAAGCCATATGGAATAACAATGGTAAATGGCGGTTCTGGCGGAGTTGGAATTAATGTTGCAGTACTTGATACAGGCGCTTTAACAACTCATCCAGATTTAGATGTTAAAATGTGCAAAGATGCAACTGGAAGAAAAATTAA
>JAHJUH010000037.1 GCA_018829245.1 Patescibacteria group bacterium
AAATCTTGCTATGTTTAAGATTATCCATTATAATACTGATGCGGGGTAGAGCAGTCTGGTAGCTCGGGTGGCTCAATAACAAAATGGGCTGTCTAGTTGGTAACAATTAGATGAATCTTGTCAAAATCGGTGAATCCTAAGGTATTTATACTATTGGTAATGCCGAGCCAAGCTTTGATATCTTAATATATCAATCAAAGAAGGTGTAGAGACTAGACGGCAGGCATCCTAATATTTTTAGGATGAAGGCATAGTCCAGACCACAAATGTATTAAAACACAGCAATGAAAATTGTAGTGGTAAGCATAACCACCAGGTCGTCGGTTCAAATCCGACCCCCGCAACAAGTTATTCACAATTAAATACTTGATATATATTTGAACCTCCTATATAATGTAAATATAGTTAATAACAGGAGGTTTATTTATGGCAAAATTTAAGGAAAAAATTAAAGCTGAAGAATTAAGAAAACAAGGACAAAGCATAAAAGAAATTGCTAAAAAACTTAAGGTATCGAAAGGTAGTGTAAGTCTTTGGTGTCGGGATATTAAACTTACTAAAAAACAAATTAAAAAGCTTGAACAACGAATGATAAAAGGAGGACATAAAGGAAGATTAAAAGGTGCAAAAGTAATGAAGGAAAGACGACTAGAAAGAATAAAATGCCTTAAAAAAGAAGCTTTAAAAGAAATTGGAAGTATAAATAAGAGAGATTTATTTGTTATTGGAATTGGACTTTATTGGGGTGAAGGCAGTAAAACTGATAATAAAATAAGTTTCCATAATTCTGATCCAATGATAATTAAATTTATAATGAGATGGTTTAAAGAATGCTTTCAATTACCAAAAGAAAGATTCACAGCTTATGTTATTATAAACGAAATTCATAAAAATAGGTTAGATAAAGTTGAAAAATATTGGTCTAAAATCACAAAAATCCCAAGTAATCAATTTAGAAAAACAGTATTAACAAGAGTGAAAAATAAAAAAGTTTATGCTAATTTTAATAATCATTATGGAACTTTAGTAGTTCGTATAACTAAAAGTTCAGGTCTTTTCTATAAAATTCAAGGATATATTGATTCTTTAGTATAATATGCCGGGGTAGCTCAGTCGGTTAGAGCGTTGCTTTCATAAGGCAAAAGTCGAGGGTTCGAGTCCCTCCCCCGGTACTAAAATGGGGACGTAGATCAATTGGTTAGATCATCACTCTGTCACAGTGAAGGTTGCCGGTTCGAGCCCGGTCGTCCCCGCCTTCGTCCGCCATAGCGGACTTCGGCAGGCAAAGCCCGCTAGAAATCCGCAAAGGCGGAATTATCCATATTTGTATAGATTTGTAGATATTTGATAAAAAATAGCTCGTTTGAGTTGTTTTTTTTGTTTGTTTTCAAATTATTGACATAAATACTTTATTTTATTATACTAACAATATATGGCTAAAAAAAGTAAAACTATTTTAGAATATCCAGTCATTTTTAACAAAGCTAAAGAGGGTGGATATAATGTATCTTTTCCAGATTTTCCCGGTTGTGTTACTTTTGGCAAAACTTTTGAAGAATCAGAAAAAAAAGCAAAGGAAGTATTAGAATTATGGATTGAAGAATTAAAAGCTAATAATGAAGAAATACCTATTGCCAAATCTCGTCCTATTATCAGCGAAATACCTATAGCTATTTTTACAAAAAACTAAATGATTTTTTATGAAATCATTAACTGCTAAACAAACTATCAAAATTTTAGAAAAACATGGTTTTATTCTCTCAAGACAAAAAGGCAGTCATAAAATCTATCGTCATTCTGAATCTAAAGTTATTGTTCCAGTATCAATACATGGCGGAAATAAACCAATTCCCATAGGAACATTTCTAGCAATTATTAAACAATCAAAGATTCCTAAAAAGGAATTTAAAAAGAAATAAAGCCTTCTTATTATCCCGCCAAAATAAAAAGCCCTTTTGGGCTTTTTTTTGTTTTAGACTTTATTTTTTAAATAAAGCCTAGATAAGCATAATCTTGCCATTCCCTTTTCTTTTTACTGTATTACTATGTCCACAAGATGGACACTCAATGCTTTTCTTTTTATGAAGCGGTTTACCATCCTTTAAATGGATGGTTTTTTTACATTCATTACATTTAAGCTTGCCATGATTATTTTTCTTCCTCATCTTCTTTCCCCCCTTATGATTGATTGTTAAAAAACTAAAAAACTGACTTAACTTATGAGCCAGTATCTTGATTATAATTAAATTAATTCTAATGAATTAAATATATCTTGTCAAGCTAAAACGCTCCTAAATCTTCCATCGCTCTCTGATAAATTTCAATAGATCGTTTAGCCTGAAATTGGTTAATTTGAAAACCTGGTTCATGAACCAAACGATTACGAAGCTTATGCGCTTGCCAGATTTCATCAATATTAGCAATTTGAGCAGGATTAATCTGTTTTAATCGCTCGCCCATATCATCTCCTTTATACCCAATCCTCTTAATAATATCATCAAAAATCTTATCTGCTTCAATAACCGCCATCTTATAACTATCTTTTTCTACGCTTTCTAATTTATCTAAAACTATTTGCCAGCTTTTATTCATTTCTCTTTTAGGCAAGCCTGGCGCTGCTATGCTTTCAACAGCTTGACCTAAGAATTTTTCAATATCTTTTCTAATTTTAATAAGAAGAAAAATTATAATTGCTATAAATAAGGCGGAAATAATTAAAGAAATAACTTTAAATGGAAAAATACTCTCTCCATAATTAAAGTTAAAAGAATATTGAGAAAGATTGTCATAAATTTTAAAGAATGCTGTTCTCATACCCCGTAGAAGAATTTTGAACTAATTTTTTTGGAAAAAAAATTAAATACAAAATTATTTATTATTTATATACTTAATTCAAAGAAATATTCTTTAAGTCTTCTTTTTAATAATCTTTGACCTTGGGTAGTTTTTAAATATTTTTCTCTTCGTTTTGTGTCTTTTTTATTAAGACATGCTTCGTAATATATTAATTCCCAAGGTCTATATGGTTTTGTTGATTTATTTAATCCTTGATTATGTTCTATTAATCTTTTTCTTAAATCTTTTGTGTAACCCACATAGAGATTTTTATTCTTTTTACTTTGTAAAACATAGTTGTAGAACATAATTTCAAAATTTCTCTACGGGGCATATAATTTTGCTACCTGAAGAATTTTTTCATCATCAAATTGATTGCCAATAATTTGCAGACCTATTGGCAAATTCCCTGTTTTGCCACAAGGAATTGAAATAGCTGGAATACCAGCTAAATTAGCTGAAACTGTATAAATATCAGCTAAATACATTGAAATAGGATCAGCTGCTTTTTCACCTAATTTAAAAGCTGGCGTTGGCGAAGCAGGTCCCATTAAAACATCTACTTTTTTAAAAACATTATCAAAATCTTGTTTAATTAAAGTCCTTACTTTCTGAGCTTTAAGATAATATGCGTCATAATAGCCAGCTGATAAAACATAGGTGCCTATCATAATTCTTCTTTGCACTTCATTGCCAAATCCTTGCTTACGCGTTTTTAGATATCCTTTTAAAAGATCTTGGCCTTTTTCTGAAAGCCCGTATTTAATTCCATCATAACGAGCTAGATTAGCTGAGGCCTCTGCTGGTTGAATAATATAATAGCAAGCCAAAGCATATTCAGAATTAGGCAAGCTTACTTCCATAACTTGAGCTCCCATTTCTTTGTATTTATCAATAGCTTGCTTGATTGTTTTCTCTACTTCTGGATCAAGTCCTTTAATAAAATACTCTTTAGGAACACCAATTTTTAAATTTTTAACAATGTCATCCTGAACGTTAGCGAAGGATCTATTAGATTCTTCGCTTCGCTCAGAATGACCAAAAAAACTAGTTGAATCTTTTTCATCTTTTCCTTTGATTGCATCAAAAACTATTTGAACGTCTTCAACTGTTTTAGTTATCGGGCCAATTTGATCTAATGAAGAAGCAAAAGCGATTAAACCATAGCGAGAAACTCTTCCATAAGTTGGTTTTAAACCTACTACTCCGCAAAGAGAAGCTGGCTGGCGAATTGAACCGCCTGTGTCAGAACCCAAAGCGTAAATACATAGATTATCTGCCACAGCTGCTGCTGAACCACTAGAGCTTCCTCCGGGCACTCTTTCTAAATCATGAGGATTCTTAGTTGGATAAAAACCAGAATTTTCTCCTGAAGCACCCATAGCAAATTCATCTAAATTAGTTTTTCCGATAATAACAGCCCCTTGTTTTTTTAATCTTTTTATGACTGTGGCGTCATAGGGAGCAATATAATTTTCAAGGATTTTTGATCCAGCTGTACATTTAATTCCATCAACTAAGATAATATCCTTAACAGCCATGGGTATGCCTGCTAATACGCTGATTTCTTCATTATTAGCAATTTTTTTATCAATTTTTATAGCTTGTTTTAAAGCTGATTCTTCAGTAATGGTTAAATAAGCGCCAATGTCTTGATTGCGCTCTCTAATTCTATTTAAAACAGCTTCAGTTAATTCTACTGAAGAAAATTCTTTTTTCTTTAACCCTTGATGAGCTTGAGTAATAGTTAGTTTATTTAGCATTATAGGATTGCCTTTACTTTTACATATCCTTTTTCAGTTTCTGGGGCTAATTCTAATAATTTATCTGTTTCTTGCTTGCTTTTAGCCCGTCCTTTGTCTTCGCGCATAATGTTTTCCAAGCCAGTTGCTTGAGCAGTTGGCTTAATCTTATCTGCTTTGACTTCATTTAATTTATTGACAAAATCTAAAATATCAGAGAGTTCCTCTGTAAATTTTTCTTTTTCTGATTTGGTTAAACCCAATCTGGCTAATTTAGCTACATGGCTGACTTGTTTTTTAGTTATCATATTACTATCTTTAAAAACTCTTGTTCATTAATTATTTTCACTCCTAATTTCTTAGCTCTATTATACTTTGAACCTGGATTTTGTCCAATAACAACAAAATCAGTTTGCTTAGAAACTGAACTAGAAACATTGCCTCCTAATTGCCTGATTTTTGACTTAGCCTGTTCTCGAGTAAATCTATCCATTTCTCCGGTTAAAACAAATGTCTGGCCAATTAATTTCTTTTTAACTGTTTTTACTTTTTCAATCTCTATTCCATTATCCAATAGTTTTTTAATCAGCTCCTTATTGCCCTGCCTATTAAACCACTCAAAAATGCTTTGAGCAACTACTTCTCCAATATCTTCAATTTGCAAAAGATTTTTTAAGCTCGCTTTTCTAATTTTATCTAATTTCCCAAAATATTGAGATAAGGCAATGGCTGTTTCTTCCCCTACATGACGAATGCCTAAGGCATGAATAAATTTAGCTAAAGAAATCTTTTTGCCTTGCTCAATAGCTTCAATTAAATTACTAGCTGATTTATCAGCAAAACGCTCCAAAGGAACTAAATCGCCTTGAGTTAATGAAAAAATATCAGCTGGATTAGAAATTAATCCCTGATCCATTAATTGGTTAATAATCTTAGGTCCTAATCCTTCAATATCAAATCCTTTTTTAGAAACAAAATGAATAATCTGTTGGCGCTGAATAGAACCGCATTTTAAATTAGCGCAGCGATGAACTACTTCCCCTTCTAATCTAATGACTTCCCCTTTACAAGTCGGACATCTTTTTGGCATCTGAAATTTCTTTTCTTTTCCAGTTCTTAGTTTTTTAATTACTTTAACCACATCTGGAATAACATCGCCAGCCCGCTGAATAATAACTGTATCGCCTATTCTAACATCCAAACGCTTAATTTCATCTTGATTATGAAGAGTAGCCCTAGTTATTAAAATACCTCCTAAGCGAACTGGCCTTAAATGAGCTACTGGAGTTAAAGCGCCAGTCCGGCCAACTTGCACCACAATATCTTCAATTACTGTAGTTGTTTCTTTAGCTGGAAATTTTAAAGCAATTGAACCTCTTGGTGCTTTGCCAACTATGCCTAATTTATTAAAAACCTTATTATCATCAACACTAACTACTATTCCATCAATTAAATATGGCAGTTTTTTCCTTTTTTGATTAATTTCCTTCCAGAATTTTATTACATCTTCTAATTTAAAACAATGTTTATCTTGGCTGATTTTAAATCCTAAGCTTTGAAGAATTTGATGTTCTTGATTATGAGTTTCTTGTCCTAGGTTGGTAATAAGGCGATAAGCTAAAAAATTTAACTTGCGGCTAGCAGCTATTTTAGGATCTAACTGCCTAATGCTTCCAGCTGCAGTATTGCGCGGATTAGCATAAAGAGGTAATCCTTTTTTCTCTTGCTCTTGATTGATTTTCTCAAAGGACTTTTTTGTCATATAGACCTCGCCTCTGATTTCTATTCTTCCATTGGCTAATAATTTCTCAACTCTATCCTGAATAATCCTTGATAAAAGTTTTTGATGAATTTCTAATTTTAAAGGAATAGAATCAATTGTTTTAAGATTTTGAGTTACATCTTCGCCAATTTGCCCATCGCCTCTGGTTGCTCCTTGAATTAAAACTCCATCTTGATAAATTAAAGCAATAGCAAAACCATCTATTTTTAACTCGGCAAAATAGTTTATGGACATCCGATGTCCAAAGGACATCGGATGTCCCAAAAGTCTCTGAATTCGTTCTTGCCAAGCTTTAAGATCTTCATCAAAAAAAGCATCTGTCAAAGAAAGCATTCTTTTCTGATGCTCAACTTTCTTGAACTTATCCAAGGCCTGTCCGCCTACTCTTTGAGTTGGCGAATCCAAAGTAATTAAATCAGGATATTGCTGTTCTAATTGATTTAATTCATGTTTTAATGAATCTAAAGACGCATCGCTGATTTCTGGCTTATCTAAAACATGATATAGATAGCGATGATGATTAATAACTTTCTTTAATTTAACTATTCTTTGCTTGGTCTTAGCTTTCACTTTATCCATATAGTCATTATATAGCTTAAATAATTGATTTTCAAGCTGATTTACTATAATAAAAGAAAGTGATATACTACAATCAACTTATGAAATTTACTCATCTCCATGTTCACAGCCATTATTCCCTTTTAGATGGTCTATCAAAAATAGACCAGCTTTTAGATGCTTGTCAAGAATTAAAAATGCCATCCATTGCCTTAACTGACCATGGATCAATGTATGGTT
>JAHJUH010000038.1 GCA_018829245.1 Patescibacteria group bacterium
ATTAACATCATAAAGGATTTCTTCTACAACCAAGCGGTAATTAACAATTTCTTCTTTTTTAAACCAAATTTCTATTTCTTTTTTTGCTTCTTCAGGACTGCCTGAAGCATGAATAAGATTTCTAATTGCCCGATTATCAGTATCAGCTAAAGGATAAGAATCAATGGTAAAATCACCTCGAATTGTTCCCACATCAGAAGTTAATGGCTCTGTACCACCAGTAATCTTCCTTATAATACCAACTGCTTCATTTCCCTGCCAAATCATTGCTATTACTGGACCAGAAGACATAAATTTTTTTAACTTTCTTAAAACCCATTGTCCACATTCTTTAGGGTTACTAAATGGCGGCTTTTCTTCTTTTTTCTCGTAAGAAACTATTGTTTTTTTACCAACTGACCCTAACCAACCATCATTAATTAAATAATGCTGTTCAATTAATTCTGGGGTTGGGATAAAAAACTTCAAGCCAATTAATTTTAATCCTGCTCGCTCATAACGTTTAATTATTTCCCCAATTAATGAGCGTTGAATTCCGTCTGGTTTAATTAAAACTAAACTTCTTTCCTTAGATCTTTGATTTTTCATTATATTTTATTTATTTTTTATTTCTTTTCACTTACTATATCAAATAAAATACCATCTGTCAAAATTTGAATATCTCCATTTTTATCTGTTCTATAGATTATAGAATTTTTTAATTTTTCTAAAACTGTTTCATGAGGATGATTATATTTATTATTTTCTCCAACAGAAATTACAGATATTTCTGGATTAACTTTATTAATAAAGCTCTGAATACTTGATGTTTTACTGCCATGATGAGCTAATTTTAAAATATCTGATTCTAACCATATATCCTGATCAACTAAATATTTTTCAACCTTATTTTCAATATCCCCTGTTAAAAAAATTTCTATATCTCCATAAACTAATCTGCCCACCACTGAAACATTATTAACCGGGTTGGAATATGAACTAATTAAAGACTGATCTGGCCAAAGAATTTCTAAAACAATTCCATCTTGTAAAACAATATTCTGGCCAATTTGAGCTATGGTTAAAGGAATTTCTTTTTTTTTAATTAATCTTTGCCATTCTTGATAACCTGCTGTATCTTTTTGAAAACCACTAGTTAAAATATGGCCAATTTGATAATATTCAAGAACTTCAATTAAGCCAGTTAAATGATCAGCATCTGGATGAGTTAAAATAATTAAATCAATTGTTTGATCATAAAAAGGCATTGCTTGATTTAATTTTTCTAAAACAGTTTTATCTGGCCCGCCATCAATTAAAATTTGCTTTTTATTCGGCGTTTCAATAAAAATACTATCACCTTGTCCAACATCAAAAAAATAAACTTCTAAAATATTATTAGGTGTTTGGATAAAAATAACTGACCAGATAAAGACAGTCCCGCTAAAAAGAATTATTAAAATGAAATATTTAGTTTTTCGCGCTATAAGAAACATAAATCCATACTAAAATTACATAATATCCTATTAAAAAAATCCAAGAAGCGCTTTTAAACTCATAAGCTGCTAAAGGAACTGCTGATAAATAATCAACTACTTTGACAACATAGGTTAATAAAAACCAAACTGGCCAAGCAATAATTTTAGCCAAAGACAACCAAATTAAACCAGTAAAGCTTAAAACTATTCCTGATATCATTATAACAGGCAATAAAGGAACAATTAATAAGTTAGCTAAAGGTGAAATCAAAGAAAGACGTCCAAAATGAAAAATTAAAATTGGCAAAGTTCCTAATTGAGCTGCTAAAGTCATTGTTAAAATATCTTTAATCTGATAAGGATTAGGCAACTTATTTGTCTTATCATCTAAAATAGGTTTTAAATAAATAATACTTAAAGTAGCTATAAAAGAAAGTTGAAAACCAACATCAGATTTTAGAAGAAAAGGATTAATCAAAAGCATAATAGTAGCAGCAAAAACTACTGCTCGATCAGAACTTCTTAATCTTCCTGATTTTTGAGCTAGTAAAAGCAAGCCAGCCATTATTCCTGCTCTTATGGCTGATGCTGGAGCCCCTATCATTAAGATATATATGAATAATAAGATAAGAACGAAATAAAAGGCTTGCTGTCTCCATAATCCAACTGTCAACCCTAGAAAAAGAAGAATCTGGCTCATAATGATCATATG
>JAHJUH010000039.1 GCA_018829245.1 Patescibacteria group bacterium
AATAAATTAAACTTCAAAGATTTTGTTAAATTCCTCTTCTGAAAATTTAAATCCATATACCCGGTAAAAAATCTTGGCAAATTCTTTTTCGGCAGTTTGAGAATTCATTTTCTTAAGTAACTTCAATAATTTTTTCTTACCAAATTTATCTATTAATAATTTTACCCAAAAATAACCAACTCTATAAACCAGCCAATCGCCTTTTTGGTAATATTCAAATATTTTTAAAGATTCTTTTTTTGTTGGCTTTTCTTTAACTTGATTGGCCAAATAACAAGCCAATCCTTCATTTAACCATTTTGGGCGACCATTATTTGTAATTTCCTTATAATATAAATGAGAATATTCGTGCTTTAATACTTTCCAAAAATGTTCGATATTTTTATGACTTGATTCTTTAGTATAAATCTTTGGATTCAGAATAAAAATATTATTATCCTTAGCCCAAGCAACAAACCATTCTTCTGTTTTCCTGCCCCAAATTTTATCTATTTCCTTACGTGAGTTAATAAAAGAAACCATTGGTAATTCTACATTAATACCAAAAAAACCACTCAGCTCTTTTTGAAAAGATTTTAAAAACTCTATTATCTCTTTATCCTCTTTCATATTTCTATTATAACATAAATAAACAAGAGTAAATTTTGAACAATTCCCAATTAGAATTTCTATAAACCTATTTCCTAACCAATACTTTTATAACCTTATGGATATGCTCTCCCTCTGGCGAATGATTATCCTTTATAACATCATCTTCTATTTCCAATATTTGATTACTTGAAAAATATTCTTCTAATTTTTCTTTATTAAAAAAATGATCATTTTTAAATACTGATAAATAAAATAAACCATTATTTTTTAATGATTTAATAACCTTATCTATTATCATCCTAACATCTTTTAATTCAAATATATGCAGAACTGCTCGGGCAATAATTAAATCATATTTATTTTCCGGAAAATCAAATTCCAAAATATCTTTATTCAAAGCATTGATTTCTGGATATTCTTTCTTAATTTTCTCAATAACTTCTTTATCTTTATCTAAGCAAGTCACTTTAAATCCCTGTTCGACTAAAAATATGCCATTACTACCTAATCCAGAACCCAAGTCTAAAACATTCCCATTCTTAGGTAAATCCTTAACCAGCGCCTGAATCTTTTTATCTACTCCTTTTCCAAATTTAAATTTAAGCATATCTCTTGACCATGACGAGGTCCGACCTCTAGTTATGTTAATAATACCGTCTTAAATGGCTTTGGTCAATTGAAAAAACCGTCTTAGATAGCGGTTTTTTACAATAATCCTAAAAAACAAATTCTTCATTTCCTAAACAAACTTGATGATGCATATCCCATAATAAATATCTGATATAAACAGAATTAGGAGAAGATTCACTAGTCAATAATTTTTGGATATTTTTTGCAAATAATCTTTGAGATCTTCTATATGCTTCTTTAATTTTATTTCCCTTTAATATGCATATAGCTACTTGATTTGAAGGTTTAAGAAATAATTCAGCTATTGAATCATCTAATGGTCTATAAATTTTCGTATTGTCAATTACAAAGACAAAATCATCATCATAGCCAATATAAGCGATTGTTTTTTGTTCAATACTTTTTGGACCTAACTCTTTTCCTGATCGACAAGACAGAGCATAAATCACTCTATCTTTAAATAGTCTCTCGTTATCCCCTGTCTTAACTAAAACTTCATTATCATGTCCTTTAATAGAACTAGAACTACCATGTCCATTAAAAAAAATAAAATGAGGTTCTTTCTTTTTTACAATACTAGTCAATTCTTTCTTATTAGCCCTTTCTTTTTGTAAATCTAAAACCTGTATTCCTTTTCTTTTAGCCAATTCTATTACTTTTTTACTCCAGTAAAAAAGATAATGAGTCGTCTCATCATGCTTCGGTCTGGTAATCAGAAAAATCTTGTTCATAAAAAACTCCTTCTTTTATCGCTTGAAGATAAGCTAATTCAATTTCGGTTATCTTTTTTCCGATATCATCCTCTTTTTCAACATGCTCAATCAATTGATCTTTAGTAAATTCCCCCGATGAACCTATAGAAATCTTTTTTCCTGAAGGTAAAACATCCAA
This sequence comes from Patescibacteria group bacterium, assembly GCA_018829245.1. Taxonomy (GTDB): domain Bacteria; phylum Patescibacteriota; class Minisyncoccia; order Portnoybacterales; family UBA2143; genus JAHJUH01. The sequence goes on from JAHJUH010000039.1 coordinate 2,113, forward strand.
TCTAGCAATAACTAAATCCTTAATCTCTTTTTTTATTTTCTTTTTGTTTTTCCCCATATTAAATCTATTTTTTTTAAAATTTCTTTTCCAAGTTTAGTATCTTGTTCTATTTCTAAATAAGCAACATTCCAAGTAATTGGTTCTTTCCCATCTAATTTAAGAAGAATCTCTTGCCTAAGATTAATTGGAATATTAGCGTAAATTTTCAAAAATTCTTCTCTTGTCATATAATTTATTTTAACATTTCCACTCCAATAAAACAATAATTACTCAAGAATTTCTATGTCGGACATCTTACAAGACTACTCAACCAAATTAATTGGCGCTTCTCCAGCTAAAACAGCATTTACATTATTAGCGGCCATCTCAGCCATCTTATTCCTTGTTCCTTCGGTAGCTGAAGCAATGTGTGGAGTTAAAACAATATTTTCTAATTCAATTAATCCAGGCATTAATTCCGGCTCTTTTTCAAAAACGCCGCGAGTAAGTGAATCATCAATCTTTTAGAATCTGTATCTGTAATAGTAAGCATATTTATATTCTATAATACTTTAAACTTTTTTGAAACACCAAAATTAACGTGGTTGATGTTCATGTATTTCAAAATCGCTAAAGCTTTTTATTCTCTTGTTTCTTATTTTTTCAAACTCTAATTTCGTTTCAATAATTAATTCTAATAATTTATCACAAATCTAAAAAACTCCAGCAATTGAACAATGTTGCGAGTATTTTTATGAATTATTTTTTGACCTCTGTAACAATTTAATGTATCTCTTAATTCTATTATCATTATAAATCTTAACAGGCTGCTGCACCTCAAAAAAAACTTCTTTATTCCTAAGTTTACTAAAGTAGGAATCTAAAAAATTACCAAGACGATTTACTTGTTCTAAAATCACATCCTCTTTTTTTCTATACTCTTTTCTTAAATCTTCTTCTTTGATTATCAACAACAAGTCTCTGATTATAGATAGTTTGATATATAAAATTGCAAGCCGGTCTATAATTATTCCTGGACTCTCGCTGTAAAATTGTTCTTGAGAATCAAGTGGTACAATCTGCATCTGGTTTACAATCTCAACATCAATTTTCATGATTAAATCGTTCCTAATCTGGTTATTTTTATCTATCTCCTGTTTCGCACTAGCAATATGTTCCGAACCAAGTTCTATCATTCTCGCAGAGTCTTCAAGATTCCATAATTTTTGATTCGTTTCGATATCTGATCTGATTAAGTTAACTAATCGAGCTTTAGATTTAAAATCAGAAATGTCTGATGTGCCATTAAGAAAATCAGAAAAGATTTTTGATATTATTTTAAAGTCAAACATGTTATTGATTATCAAAGTTTTCGACAAAACTCACATTAGAAAACCTCTTAAGAGAATAATCGAAGATCGCCTTATTTTTATAATATGAATTTGGGAATAATCTGACCTGCTTTCCAAGCAACATAGCACCTATAGCTATATGTAGCCTATCTGTGTTTACTTGCTCATACTTTTGTAATATGTTGATTAATTTATCAAGAGATTTTGTGGCATATCCGTTATAGGACAGATCAATATTCGACTCTGGTAATGCACGTAATATTGATTCTTTGTCTGAACGGAAAGCATTGAGAATACCCTCACCAGAAGGTACCAGAGAAAATTTATTGTAAAATGCGCAATCGTGCCATAGATACACTTTACCATGAGTTAACTTACCTTCTAAGAATTTTGCAGAGACTTTTTCCCGACAAAATATTGTTAGATTACTCGAAATATTATTTAGAACTTTAATCTGTTTTTCGCCAAATATTGTATGTGGAAGAATAACTATTTCATTATATAAAGCAGGTTTTTTAATCAAGAATTCTCTGACATCAGAATAATAATCAACGAAATTACCACCACCGTCTATAAACAGTACATCATTATATTTAGGCAAAGAAATATTTACATAACGCTCCGAAATATTGAGTAATGATAATAATTTTTTTGTTCCATGCCAAATAAGAGAATCACCATAATTACCAGGAAATCTAAAGAAGTCAATATTAGTATTTTTATATTTACTCAAATATTTCTTTAAATCAAACTCTTTCATGGTTTTAATCTACATAAGAAGATTTTCGGACGGAGATATGCATTTACGGATGTCATAAATTTTAATTCTAATGTTTTTATAATCTTAAACTTCGATTTCAGGATGATTTTTTCCAGCATTTCGTGTTCGCTCGTATATACTACTAGTTTTCCTCCATGATTTAATATCTCTTCGCAGTATTCGACAAAACATCGATAAAGTTTTTCCAGATCTTCATTTTTTGATATAGACATACCGAACGGCAAATCAGATGTAATAGCATCAAACTTACCCAAATCTGGCTTGTCAAAAACATCTTTTTTCTTAAGCTGTATTTTTTTAATCAATCCAGCTTTTTTTATATTTTGTATAGCTAAAGAAATATATTTCTTATTGTTGTCAAAACCAATTAGTTGTTTTAGATTTGGAAAACATTGATCAGCCTCAATGAGTAATGTTGCACTTCCTGAAAAAACATTTAAATAAGAATTTGCATTCTCTAACTCGCATAAAGAATTCATAGCGTACGCAATTGTTGGATCCATTGCACCACTTATATTTTTTACCTTATAATCTCTGAAAGATAAAGGCCTTGACGTAATTTGAATACCGATTTCCCAAATTCCATCAAGTTTTATGATATGTATTTTCATATCCGCCTCCTCTTTCTTAGTTAATCCATATGTTCTTTGTATATATTCGGCAATGCTACGAACTTCTGAAGAATCTGATCCAGCACAAGTAATTTTAAAAGTTTTGAATTTATCTCTATTTCCACTGATAATTATTTCTACAAAATTGTTTAAAATTGATTTATGGTTAGAAATATAAAGCGGGTTATATTTAGAATTTTGCGCTATAATATATGCTCGAGAAACACTTCTTAAATGTTTGATTTCAGTAAGATCTTGTACAAAATCCAAATAAAACGAATCTCCCTCTTCTTTAATAACACGAAGGTTCGCGTATTGGCTTATTTCGTTTAAAACAATTTCTCTTAAGCCAGTGATAAAATCTAATTTGATTTCTAATTTTGGTTCGTTCATATGTTTGATCTGATTTGATCAAAAACTTTATCAACACTTATTCTTTCCATACAAAATTCTTCACAACAGTCTATTTCCTCTTTTCTTGAATTATGTTTACAAAGCTTATGCTTATTCTTATTATAAATAGGAACAGCGTGTTCTGACATATGGATATACTCAGGACGAGTCGCTCCAAAAATAATAAATGCTTTCTTATTAAAACTCTGAGCAATTATTGCAGGGCCCGAGTCGTTTCCGATAAGAAATTTACAGTATTTAATAAGCGACATCATTTCACTAAATGAGTAATGTCTTTCAAGTATCACACATTTAATACCATATTCTGCTTCTAATAATTTTGATAGCTCAATAAACTTTTTGTACCCCCAATTTCTTTTTTTCTCCTCCCACCAACTAGTAAAAGGTGAGATAAGAATATATTCACCTTCAATAATATTATTCCAATTGTTATTTAAGATCGGAATATCTTTGACGATTACTTCACCAAAGCCGATTGATTCCATATATCCCTGTATGTATGTTTTTTGATTACTGCTAAGTTCGTAAATCAACTTTATCATTATGTCGCAACCAATTTCTCCTGAATTAATTTGACTGTATTTATATACTTTATCATAAGTGCTGAATATTAATTCAGCGCCTTTTATATTTGTAGCTAAATAAATTTTATCCACATATTTTGATAAAAATCGCGCAATCGGTTCAGACATTATAACATCACCCAAATATCCACTACGAACTAAACAAACTGATTTGATTTTCCCACTTTCTATTTTCCTTCTAAAATATTTCCTATACCAAAGTGATAGTGTAAAATCGTAAATGACCTTATCTTCGGATATGATCGTCCCCCAAAATGTTCTATGTTCAGAAAACCATCTTTTGTTAATTTCATCAACATTGTTCTTAAAATCTTCGACATATTTCTTAATAGTCCTAATCCTTTCTAACCAAGGAGAATCGGTATCAGAAGTAGAATCATTTTCAAACGATGCTAATTTTTCCCATTTCTTATATATTGCATCCGCCTTATCTCTAAATTCAAAATGCAATAATCTGGCTTCATCTTTCGGCACAATAAACGGATTCCGGTTGTATTCACCAAAAAATTCATGATTATTTTCAGTTTTTACATAATGTCCTCCTACGACAGCCTCTATGTTTTCATGATTTCTCACAATAGCTTTCTTAAAGTGACCATACTCTTGCCATTCTTTTTCTGGCCATGGATAATAATATTTCGTCGTATCTATTGGATTTACTGGAGAACATGTGTAATCAGAAAGCGTGCGATCAAACAATGCATTTGCCCAACCAATAGTTGCATAAGGAATGCCATTATTCTCTAAACGGGCTATAAAATTATGGACCGATTCATCACTTATTGAAAGAAACTCGTCGGCATCCAAAAAAATAAACCAATCAATTTTGTAGTTTGCGTTAGCGTAGCTAAGTAATTTATTTGTAATCTTTGCATGATCAAAAACTGGATCTTTTTCTTCAATCACGACAACTCTGGGATTGTCCTTATATGAATTTAATATTTTGTTTGTGTTATCGGTTGAACAGTGATTAGCAATAAATATATAATCAAAACCGAGATCGAGATGATATGAGATATTAAAATTAATATATGATTCTTCATCCCTCACCGACATAATAATTGCTACAACATTATTTATTTTCATGTATTATTTTTTCGAGAAAATCTTTAAATTTATAAAATGCGGGGTGAGTTGGATAAGTAGCATGGAATAATGTTACATTGTCTAAATTTTCTATGCCAACATTTGCAGTTTTACTAATTAGCATGTATTTCTCCTTTGGCAAAATAAATAATTCATCATTTACTAAGTACTTTGTCAGCGCAACTGCCAGTGCTCCTTGTTCGTCATGATGAGTTTGTTCACTATGTTTTATATTCTTTTGCCACCATTTAAATTCTTCGATTAAATCACTAGAAATATCATGTCCTGCTTTTTGTATAAAGAATCCGGCATTTACAAAGGGCGTGTCTAAAGTAGCCTTTTTGTGCATCGCACCATGTTGGTAGGGTTGGCCCAAAAATTCATCCGTAATGGCAAATTTTATTTTTGGATTAGATAAAATTAAATCAATCTCTTCGGGATATTTCAACAAAAACACATCAGAATCTATGTAAAATTCATCTTGATTAACATCCAATCTTGATGAGGGGCACCACTTTAGCCATGTTGTCTTAGAAGTAACACAAAACTGTGAATTCTGATCTGAAGAAAATTCTCTAACATCTACGCCTATATCTAAATACTTTAAAACGAAACTGATATTATCTGTATAAATAATGTACTGATGATCATTTCCAAACTGTTTTTTGAAAGAAAGGATACTATAACGAAGCAACTCAATATTTTTTGATATATGCCCTCCCCATATTGACCATCGAAAAATCATATAAAGTTAATCTTCTTAAGAAAGTTTTTAATAGTTTTTGCATAATCAAATGCAGAAATACTTCTACTATTAGCTTCACTCATACTGCGTCTTTCTTTCTTATCTAACCTTATTGCTTTGAGAATTCCATTTGAAAATTCATTTTTATCGTATGGATTAACCCATATACACTCATCATTGGTGTAAATATCCTTTACACCATCGACATTACTACCGATAATCACATATTCCATCCCGGCAGAAAACAACTTAGCTTCAATTGCAGTATGTGGAATAGGATCCATAGTAGACGGGATGCAAACAATATCAGTATTTTGAGTACGAAGTATAGTTTGCCATATCTCCGGATTAAAATCATCCATTATGATCGTCCTCGGAATTTCCTTCTCATACTTTTTTAGAAGTTTAAAATAATCATTCTCTCCAGAGTTATTTGGAGCTTGTAGAATCATGTAATGATTAGGTAATGACTCAGCAATCTCTCGCCATGCTTCCAGTAACTCTTTTAATCCTTTAGCAATAGAAGCTCTGCCCCAACTAAAAATGATTTTAGATTTTGGATTGATATTTATACCAAACCTACTAAGCTCAGATATTTTGAATTTTTGGTTAAGAAATCTTTGATAGCGTCCAAAATAAAGGCCATTTATTAAATAATCATTTTCGGTAAAAGAGAGACCGTAATCACTCGTTAAATGTTGTGCAAAGTTTCTACCTATTGTAAGCACAGAGGCAGTGGGATCATTTTGAATTGCTAGGAAAGCCTTTTTTTCAAGCTCTACTCTCTTTTGTCGCCACTCCTCGTCTCCAAATTCATGGTTTAAACCAGTACTACGAGGCATATAAAAACATCTCAATTTTTTATCAAAGATTTGCTGTTTGAATTTATGAAAAAGTAAAAAAGGAGTATCGTGTAGCATTAAGATGTTGTCATCTTCATCCTCCAGAATCATGTTCAAAGCTGTAGCTAAAGATGCACATGCATACTTCCATTGAGGAAAACTCTGCCACATATCGAATTCATTAAAACCAGCCGTGCCATTACAAATAGGAATAAGATGACCACCTGTCTTTTTTACAAGTTCGACACTATCTTGAAGGTGTCTATGACTAAATACTTTTCCATCGGGATCCGCAGAAATATATGCCAAACTAATTTTAATTTTTTCAGAATTTACCAATTCATTCAAAGAAGCAATAGTATCTTGCATGGTCGTGCCAATACCGCAATAGTAAGTACTAATACCGTCATATGATACAATGATTAAGTGTTTTCTCATATTATTCCCTAATTCTATCAAAAATTCCTACTATAAAATTAGATTTATTTAAATTATCTATCATCAATACATTATTAAATATTCGCTATAAAGATTACTACGAAATCACAATTTTGTCAAACTCGCCACAAAACAATCCTAAGACTTTTGCCTTCGCCAACTTTGGATACAGATTATCCAAACCCACTATTTTCTCTAATTCTATCCAAGTAGGATAATATTGATTATTCTCATTCATTCTTTGTTTCTCTTCACCGCCTAATTTCGGTTGGCCAGAGAATTCCTTGATGAGATAATAATATTCCTGTCTGCCTTGATTTTCTATTTCAAAAAGAAGCTTATCTATTTTAGCATCAATAGACAATTTCTCTTTAATTTCTCTGATTATTGCTTCTTCTATGGTCTCGTTCTCTTCAACCCCGCCGCCCGGGAAAACAAAATACTCTCGTCCATCTCTAACCCGACGCATTAATAGAATCTTATTGTTCTTAATTATTACTCCAGCAACTCTTTTAAGCATAGTTCCAGTGTATCAAAAAACCGCCCTCTTGGCGATTTTTTAGGCACTTCGGTCCAAATTACTACTCAACCAAATTAATTGGTGCTTCTCCAGCTAAAACAGCATTTACATTATTAGCGGCCATCTCAGCCATCTTATTCCTCGTTCCTTCGGTAGCTGAAGCAATATGTGGAGTTAAAACAATATTTTCTAATTCAATCAATCCAGGCATTAATTCCGG
>JAHJUH010000040.1 GCA_018829245.1 Patescibacteria group bacterium
ATTTTACAAAAGGTAAATTCGCATTATACAGCTACTTTGCCATATAATGGGAATAAAATTAAAATATCGCCTTTGGGCGAAGTAATGAAAGATGTTTTTATCTGCGATTCTTCTGTTTTTCCGGATTCTCCGGCTGTAAATCCTGGATTTACTATTATGGCTAATGCTTATAGAGTTGTAGACAAAGTTATTAATTAATATATGAAAAATATTTTTATTAAAATAAGAAATAGTATTATTGGATTTTTATATAGAAATATATTTAAAAATATTTTTTTTAAAATTGATCCGGAAATAACTCATGATAGGGCAGTACAAATGGGTAGAATTTTAGGAAGTAATATTTTGCTTAGAAAAATTACTTCTTTCTTTTTTTCTTTTTCTAATCCAATACTTAGGCAAAATATTTGTGGAATAACTTTTGAAAATCCTATTGGTTTAGCTGCTGGGTTTGATAAAAACGCTGAGATTATAGAAATTATGCCAAGTGTTGGTTTTGGCTTTACAGAAATTGGTTCAATTACAGGTCAGTCTTGTTTGGGCAATCTTAAGCCTCGTCTTTGGCGTTTACCAAAATCAAAAGGCCTTGTTGTTCATTATGGCCTTAATAATGATGGGGCTGAAGTAATTTCTAAAAGATTAATAAAAAAAAATCAGCAGATAAATAAAATTCCTCTTGGTATAAATATAGCCAAGACAAATTCATCAGATATAGTTGGTATTGAAAAAGAAATAAATGATTATCTTAAAGGCATTCAGGCGTTTTTAAATATTGGTGATTATTTGGCAATTAACATAAGCTGTCCTAATGCTTATGGTGGCCAGCCATTTACAGATCCTGATCGTTTAAATTTACTTTTTCAAGAAATTAATAAGCTTAATATAAAAAAACCAGTTTTTTTAAAGATGGCTCCCGATCTTTCATTTGAAATTGTTGATAAAATTATTGAATTAGCAGAGCAATATCATATTTCAGGTTTTATTTGTTCAAATATTACAAAAAATAGAAATAACCCAAAAATTATTTTAGAAGAAATTAATCAAGTTCCTGTAGGCATAGGAGGAATTAGTGGAAAACCATCAGAAGAAATGACAAATAATTTAATTACCTATGTTTATAAGAAAACAAAAGGAGAAAAGATTATTATTGGTTGCGGTGGAATATTTAGCGCTGAAGATGCTTATAAGAAAATCAGACTTGGTTCTTCTTTACTTCAATTAATAACAGGAATAATTTTTGAAGGTCCTCAGCTTATATCAGAAATCAATATTGGGCTTTGTAATTTACTTAAAAAAGATGGGTTTAAAAATATAAACGAAGCAATTGGAATTGATTTTAAATAATATGAATATTTTTTCAGCGCCATATCCACGTTCTAGAATTTATACGAGATTTAATAGTTATGGGTCTTTTTTCAAAGATTTAATTTTGAATAGAATTAATAAAGGTAATGATGTAGAAAAATTTGAAAAAGCGCTTGCTGATAAATTTGCAGTTTCTGAAGTAGTTTGTGTATCTATGGCTAGGGTTGCTATTTATCTAGTGCTAAAGAACATAATCAAGCCTGGGCAGGGCGTTATCATGTCTCCTTATACTATTGCTGATGTTGTTAATATGGTTGTTTTAGCTGGCGGGATTCCTGTATTTACTGATATTGAAAGGAATTCATGTAATATAGACCCCAATAAGGTAGAGCAACTTATAGATGACAATACTGGAGCTGTTTTAGTTACTCATTTACATGGCATAGGTGCAGACATTGATAATATTTCAAAGATATGTCATAAGTATAATATTTATCTTATTGAAGATTCAGCTCAGGCATTTGGAGGCTATAAAGATGGAAAGCGATTAGGAACAATCGGCGATATTGGTATTTATAGCCTTGGTATGTATAAAAATATAAATTCATGGTATGGCGGAGTAATAGTTTCAAATAATAAGGATTTAATCAATAAAATTAGGTCTGAAATTAGCCAATATGATTATTTAAGTAAATTATTTATTCTAAAAAGGATGCTTAAAGGATTAACGACTGATTTATTGACCAATCCATTAATATTTAAGCTGTTGACGTATTGGATATTTCGCTATGGATTTCTTAATGATATTAAATGGATTAATAAAAAAGTGGAAATAGAATTAGATTTGAAATTAAAAAAAACCATACCAGATCAATATCTTACTAGATACACTCCATTTCAAGCAAGGTTAGCGCTTTTGCAATTAAATAAAATTGATTCTGACACTGATAATAGAGTTAAAAAAGCAATGTTTTATTATAATGGTCTTAAAGATATTCCTGGTTTGGTTTTACCACCACTTAAAAGCGATTCTTCTTATGCTTATCTTGTTTTCCCAATTCAATATAAAAATAGGAAGAAATTATTAAAATGGCTTATGTTTTACAAAAGGGATGTAGCGGCTCAGCATTTAAAAAACTGCGCTGATTTGCCCAGTTTTTCTAATTTTTATCGTGATTGTCCCGTTGCTAGAAAAACAGCTAATGAAGTTATAATTCTTCCTACTTATCCAAGATATCCAACTTCTGAAGTTGAAAAGAATATTAAAGTTATTCGAGCATATTTTAAATTATCGTCCTACTCCTTTTAAAATAATTTTAATAGTTCTTAAAAGAATGCTTAAATCCAAGATAAAAGAACGGTGTTTGATATAATAAAGTTCGTATTGTAATTTTTGAATACTATCTTTAACTGAAGCGCCATAGCGGAAGTTAACTTGGGCCCAGCCGCTTAATCCAGGCCTAACAATGTGGCGGATTTGATAGTATGGAATTTCTTTTTCTAATTGCTGAACAAATTCTATTCTTTCTGGCCTAGGTCCAATAAAACTCATTTGTCCAATAAAAACATTCCAAAGCTGCGGCAGTTCATCTAAGCGGGTTTTTCTCATAAATTTTCCTATTTTAGTAATTCTATAATCTTGCTGATCAGCCCATTGCGCCCCGTTTTTTTCCGCTTCATCAATCATAGAACGGAATTTAATTACTTTGAATATTTGGCCATCTAATCCAATTCTTCTTTGTGTGTAAAAAATAGGTCCAGGCGTGTTTAATTTTATTGCTAAAGCAATAAAAGGATAAAAAACTAAACTAATTAAACCAAAGATAAAAGCGCCCAGCATATCTAAAATTCTTTTAATTGCTTCATAGAAGTTTTTTTGGCTTTCAGTTAAATTTTCTAAAAACCAAATCTCGCCAATACTGGAAATAGGAACTTTGCCTAATATTTTTTCATAAAAAGAAGGTAAATCATTAAAACTGATTTTTAATGGCAGGCATTGATATAAGCTTTGAACTAATTTTGAATCATGATGAGGATCAACACCAGTAATAATTGTTTTTATGTTTTTTTGAGTAACCATTTCTAGTAAATCAAATGGTGTTTGAATTTCTTGCGGTTTAATTTGTTTGATTACTCTATAACCTAATTGAGGACTGCTTTCAATAATTTGGTTTATCTGATTTGTTTCTTTGTTTCGGCCAATAATCAAAACATTATTAATTAGAGCTGAGCTTTTAATTAAGTAGTTGTAAAGATTACGCCAGCCAGAGAATAAGATGGCAAAAATAGCTAAGTTTAAAAATAGGTTTGTTTTAGGGGTAATGCCAAAGTAAGGAATAAGATAAAAGAAAGCAATAGATATTCCAGCATTGATTATTAGTCCATTAAGAAGAATGGAATAAAACCTAATATTATTTCTAGCTAAAGATAATTCATAGAGTCCGGCAATAAAAAAAACAATCAACCAAGAAAAATAGAGGATGGTAAATGGCCAGAAATGCTGTTGCCAGCGATGGAAGTCAAACCTATCTCCATAGCGTACAAATAGAACCAGCCAGAGAGATAAATACAAAATGAGAATATCGCCAAGCAGTAAAATTATTCTTTTTATATTAGGCATACCCTCATTCTACCATTTTGGCTTGATAAATCAAGAAGGATGAAGTAAAATATAAGGAATGAGTCCAAAAATCATTAAAGGAATTATTTATACTTGCCTTTATTCAATTTTAATAACCCCCCTTTTAGTCTGGGGCAAGTTTTTATTTCCCTACATCACTCCCAAAACATTCTTTTTTAGAATCATTATTGAAATAGCTCTTTTCTTTTATATCCTACTTATTATCTATAAGCCAGAATACCGTCCTAAATTTTCTAAACTAACTTGGATTATATTGGTTTATATTTTAATCATAACTTTTGCCAGTATCTTTGGCGTTGATTTTTATCGCAGTTTCTGGGGTAATATTGAAAGAGGTGAAGGATTGTTAACAATTTATCATTTATTTATTTTCTATATTCTATTAATCAGTATTTTTAAAGAGAAAAAAGATTGGTTTAGATTTTTTAATGCTTCTATTTTCGTTAGTTTAATCCTTGCTTTTTATGCTTTGGGTCAAAAATTTGAATTTGGCTTTTTACTTCAGAGTTCTGGCGGTAGTCGTTTAACTGGAACTATTGGCAATGCTAGTTTTTTAGCAGCGTATTTATTAATGAGCTCTTTTTTATGTTTGTTTCTTTTTGTTAATAGAAAAGAAATTGGCTGGCGTGTTTTCTATGGATTAACTTTCTTATTTGAATTATATATTATTTTCCAAACAGAAACTCGAGGGGCTTTATTGGGATTCTTCGGTGGTTTGCTTTTAATAGCTCTTTTAACTGTTCTTTTTTCTAAAAACAAAAAAACTAAATTTTATTTTGCTGGTTTATTTTTGCTTTTAATTATTTTTGCTGGTTCAGTTTGGATTTTTCAAGATCAGTCATGGGTAAAGAATAATAATGCTTTGCGTCGTTTAACCCAAATTTCTTTTAGCGATATAACCACTCAAACACGTTTGCTTGGTTGGCAAGCAGCTGGTAAGGGTTGGCAAGACCGATTCTTATTTGGTTATGGCTATGAGAATTACAATGTTGCTTATAATAAGTATTTTCCAGTTGCAATCTTTCTTGATATTGGTTCTCGGGTTTGGTTTGATCGGGCTCATAATATTGTTCTTGATCAGGCTGTGCCTGGAGGAATCTTTGG
>JAHJUH010000041.1 GCA_018829245.1 Patescibacteria group bacterium
CCGATCTTGCATCGGGGCTTTTTTTATTAGGTTTTACATTTTTCTTTTTAGCTAATCGCTGTCTAAATCTTTCTACTTGGCCAGTTTTAATAACTCTTTCTTTGCCTGTATAAAAAGGATGGCATTGAGAACAGATTTCTACATCTATTTCAGGTTTAGTTGAGCCAATTTCAAAAACAGCGCCACAAACGCACTTGATTTTAGCTTTAGGATAGTATTTTGGATGAATATCTTTTTTCATAAGGATAATATAGCAGATTAATATAAAATAGGCAAGATATTGCACTGCAATATCTTGCTTTAATTTTCTAATATGATATACTTCTTAATATGTAAAATATATAAATTAATAGTGTCGTTCAAAGACACGTTTTTTAGTAATTTATGATTAAAGAAAAAAAAGATAAAAAAATAAAAACTGTTGTTAAAAAATCTATTAACATAGATAAAGAAATTCCTAACTTAGAAGAAATGTTAAAGGCTGGAGTTCATTTTGGGCATCGTACTTCTAGAAAGAATCCTAGAATGGATCAATACATTTTTACTTCTCGGAATAATGTTCATGTAATTGATTTAGAAAAAACACAGGAGAAATTAAAACAAGCATTGGAATTCATTCAAGGAATTAAAAAAGACAAAAAGGTTGTTCTTTTTGTTGGGACAAAGATAGCTGTTAAGGAAATAACTGAAAAAACTGCCCAAGAAGTTAAGATGCCATATGTAACAGAAAGATGGATTGGTGGAACTTTAACAAATTTTGCTGTTATTTCTAAACGATTAGAACATTTTAGAGATTTAGAGAAAAAAAAGAAAACAGGGGAATTAAAGAAATATACTAAAAAAGAACAGCATGATTTTGGTATTGAATTACAGAAATTAGATCGTCAATTTGGCGGAATTAAAGAAGTAACTAAATTACCAGATGTCTTATTTGTAGTGGATACTTATAAAGAAAAGTTAGCTATTAAGGAAGCTAGAATGAAAAATATTCCAATAATTGGTATGTGTGATACTAATGCAGATCCAAGTATTATTGATTATCCGATTCCATCTAATGATGATGCTATTTCATCTTTAAGATTAATTTTAGGAACAGTAGTTAAAGTGTTAAAATAGATAAAAATTATGCCCTGTAGAGAAATTTTGAAATATTTGTCTTTGACAAATAATAGAACGGGGCATATTAAAAAATAAGAGTTTAAGAATATTAAATAACTAAAGGTATTAGTTAGTTTAAATTCAAAATTCTTCTACAGGGTATGATTTTAATTGATCAAGTTAAACAACTTCGTAAAAAAACAAATTTTTCCATTATGGAATGTAAAAAGGCATTAGAAGAAACTAAAGGTGATGAAAAAAAAGCTTTAAAAATCTTAGAGAAAAAAGGAGCAGAAAAAGCAGTTAAAAAATCAGATAGGGAAGCTAAGCAAGGCCTAATTGAAGCATATATTCATAATAATGGTAAAATAGGGGTTATCCTAGAATTGAATTGCGAAACAGATTTTGTAGCTAGAAATAAAGAATTTAAACAATTAGCTCGCGATATAGCAATGCATATTACAGCTATGAGTCCTAAAGATTCAGAAGAGCTTTTATCACAAGTATTTATTAAAGACGAAGAAAAAACAATTCAGAATTTAGTCACTGAAGCAGTTGGAAAATTAGGAGAGAATATTAAAATAGGTAAGTTTATTAGATTAGAGATATAATATGAATATTATTCTTTACTTGCTCATTTTCTCAAGCTTTATTTGGTTAGGAATCATTGTTTACAAAAAGATTCCTGTTTTAGCTAACTTATCTGAAGAAGAGATAACTATTTTAATAAGAAAGAAAAGTATTATTCAAAGAATCAAAGGAATAGATTATAAGCATTATTGGCTTAATTTCATAATCTCTTTAGAAAAATTTTTAAGAAGGATAAAAATAATATTTTTAAAAATAGAGAATTTGCTTACTAAATGGATTAGCTGGCTAAGAAACAGATCTCAAATAATGACTCAAAAATCAAAGGAATGGATTAGGCAAAAAGAAGCTAAACGCAGGAAAGATAAAAAAAATATTACAAAAGAAACAATTATTAAAGTTAACAGAGAAAAAACAATAGATTTTTTACCAGAATTAGATGAAGATGATCTTCCTATTGAAGAACTTAAAAAACCAATCAAAGAAGAGCAAAAATGGATTGATTTAATTGTTGAAAATCCTGAAAATATTACAGCTTATAAATTCTTAGGAATCTTATACTGGAAACAGCATAATTACTCTGATGCTAAAGCATCATTAGAAATGGCAGTTAAGTTTGGTTCTAAAGATAAAAAAGTTAAAGATATTTTAAAAGAACTTAAAAAAATGAATATTAAATAGATTGCCAGCGTAGCTCAATGGCAGAGCAACTGTTTTGTAAACAGTAGGTTGGGGGTCCGATTCCCTTCGCTGGCTCCATGGGCGGTTCGCATAGCGGCAATTGCTCGAGACTGTAAATCTCGCGTCCTTCGGACTTCGCAGGTTCGAGTCCTGCACCGCCCACATAAATTTTTACTAACACAAAAATTTGAGTAGTTAGTAGTTTGTATTTTGTAATTAGGACAAGGAAAAATCATATTTAAAGAAAAAATTTATCCCAAATTACAAATTACCCACACAAATTACAAATTTATGTTTGATTTTGAAAATTTAGATGTTTATAAGAAAGCTAAAGAGTTAAATAGAAAGGTTTTAAGTTTTTTAAGAGAGAATAAACAAATAGATTCTTATATTCACAATCAGCTTAAACGAGCATCAATAAGTATCGTGATAAACATCGCTGAAGGAAGTGGAAAATTTTCAAAACCAGATAAAAGGAATTTTTATATAATTTCAAGAGGTTCGGTGTATGAATGTGTATCGTTGTTTGAATTAATATTTGATGAAAATCAGATTAATAAAGAAGAGTTTAGCGATTTTTATCAAAAATTTGAAACATTATCTAAAATGTTATTAGGGCTAATAAATAGTCAAAAATAATAAATATGCCGATGTAGCTCAGTTGGTAGAGCACCTCCATGGTAAGGAGATGGTCCTCGGTTCAAATCCGAGCGTCGGCTCAAAGGATAAGAAATAAAAATATGCCCTGTAGAGAAATTTTGACTCATTCGCCAGAGGCGAATAAATAATACGGGGATAATAATATATAATAAAATAAACTAAAAAATACAAAGAATCTTGATATTTTAAATTAAATTAAATGTCAAAATTCTTCTACAGGGTATGTCACAAGATAATTTAATTAAATTTCAATGTAGCGAGTGTAAAAGAATAAACTATTATTCTCGCAAAAATAAGAAAACAAGTCAGGATAAATTAGAACTGAAGAAGTTTTGTAAGTGGTGTAGAAAGCATACATTACATAAAGAATTGAAGAAGTAAAAATAAGGGCGCGTCCGTTAATTGGTAAACGGTCGGCCTCCAAAGCCGATCCTGCAGGTTCGAGTCCTGCCGCGCCTGC
>JAHJUH010000007.1 GCA_018829245.1 Patescibacteria group bacterium
CATTCGTCCTTGAGTAGGACTAAGAAATATATTTTTCTGTTTCATTACTTTTAATATACTCTTTTAATTAGCTTTTGGCAAGCCCCGTAGAGAAATTTCGAATTGCCTTACAAATTTGATTTTTCTAAAGAAAAATCATTTCGAAATTCTTCTACGGGGCAAGTCCTATTCTCCTTTAATTACTGCTAAAGGAACTACTCGGGCTACTTTTTTTGACAAGCCAGCATTATGAACCACATCCACCACATTATCAATATCCTTATAAGCCATTGGCGCTTCTTCAGCAATACCCCTTAAGGATCGGCACTTAACAATAATTCCCTTTTCTTTTAATTTTCTGATTACTTCTGGTCCGGAAATTTGCCTAGTAGCTGCTTTCCGCGACATAGTCCGTCCAGCGCCATGCGAGGTTGAAAAAAAACTTTCTTCTCCTTGTTTAGTACCGACTAAAACATAAGAAGCAGTACCCATTGAACCAGGAATTAAAACTGGCTGGCCAACATATTGATATTTCTCTGGAATTTCTGGATGATTAGGTGGAAAAGCCCTGGTTGCTCCTTTGCGATGAATAGCTAATTCAACTTCCTTTCCATCAATATTATATTTCTCTATTTTAATAATATTATGAGCTACATCATAAAGGGAAACTAAGTTTGAATTTTTCTCGCCTAATACAAATTTCCAAGCTTTTCTGACAAAATGAGCAATCATTTGCCGATTAGCCCAGGCATAATTAGCCGCGGCTGCGCTAGCAGCTAATCCTCTCTGGCCTTCTGGCGAATTAAAAGGAACACAAGCAAATTCTCTATCTGGCACTTGTATCTTGTACTTCCTCATTAAACCAGTGAATTCTTTAATATAGTCAGTGGCTACTTGATGGCCTAATCCCCGAGAACCACTATGAATCATAATAATTATTTGGTCTTTGAATAAGCCAAAAGTTTGGGCAATTTCTTGATCAAAGATTTTATCTACTTTTTGAACTTCTATAAAATGATTGCCACTGCCAAGAGTGCCTACTTGGCTTCGTCCTCTGTTTTTAGCCCGTTCTGAAACAACAGAAGCATCAGCTTGTTCCATTTTTCCTCCTGCTTCACAATTCTCAACATCTTCTGATTTGCCATATCCTTTTTCAACCAAGTATTCAGCTCCGCCTTGTAAAATCCTGTTAATCTGCTCAATTGAAAGTTTAATTTTTCTACCCTTGCCCAAACCAGAAGGAACCTGCCTCTGAATCTGATCTGTTAGTTTTTCTAAATAAGGCTTGATATCTTTTTCCAAATATTCTGATTTAAGCAATTTCATTCCGCAATTAATATCATAGCCTTGCATTCCAGGAGAAATAATACCTTCAGAGGTTTTAATAGCAGCTACTCCGCCAATAGGGCTGGCATAACCCTCATGGCAATCAGGCATTGCTAAACCATATTTCTGAATTCCAGGCAAGCAGGATAAATTAACTAACTGATCTAAAGATCTGTCTTGTAAAATATATTCCAGCATTTTCTCTGAGGCATAGACCCGGGCTGGCACACGCATGTCACTCCTAAATTTCTTAGGAATTTCCCATAAATATTCATTGATTTTAATTAAATCTTCTTTCTTCATACCTTATTTTACAAAATAAATAATTTCGTAAATAATGCCTAAAATAAAAAATAAAATTAAGGAATAAACTAAAAGATTAGGTATTTTCAAACTATAAGCTGGTTTTTGATCTCCTTTGGTTTTAGCTTTAAGATAAGAGAGAATAATAAGAATTACATCAATTCCTAGAAATACTCCGCCAGTCAAACTAATTACCACGATAAAATTTTTCAAACCAAAAATAAAAAAGAATAAAGGAATAAAACAAGCTAAAAACCAAGAAAGATTCTTATTTATTTCCAAATCATACCAAAGAATCTTTTTTAAAGTTAAACCAATAGTTAAAAAAGAAGTAAAAACAGTTAAAAGACCGAAAATTAAAGCTAAACCAATAATATTATTGTTTAAAACATTCTTTAAGCCAATAATAGCTTCTGGAGAAGTATTTAATCCTGTAATTCCTGTAATTAAAATAATGAAAAAAAGATAAGTAAGCACTGAAATTAAAATTCCTGAAATAATTACTTTTTTTAATTTCTTAGGATTATTAATCAATATTTCCTTAACTTCTGGAATAACAGAAGTTCCAGCTAAAGAAAATAGCACTGCTCCATAAGGCAGAAAAAAATATTTAAAATCAAAATTAAACAAATGTTCTATATTGATTAAAGGAAAACCGCGGTAAAAAACAACTCCTAGAATAACAAAAAATAAAACTAAAAGAATTAATTCTACCTGAGCAATACTTTTAATGCCAAAATAAATTAAAATTGCGCCTAAGGAAAAGAAAATAAAGGTGTAAGTAAAACTAGTCCCATTGAAAATTGGAGATAAAATAGAAAATAAAAACTCGCCGCCAACAATTAAATAAGCTAAAAGAGCTCCTCCTAAGCCAAGCCCATTAGAAATAAAAGCTATTTTTTTTGCTCTTGGTCCTAAATATTTTTCAGCATAACCAGGCAAACGATGAAATTCTTTTGTTCGCAAAGCTACTTCACCGTAAATTAAGCTAACTAAAATCATAACTGCTCCTAAGATGAGAAAATAAAAAAGCATCGTTAAAATGCCTACTTGAATAGTAATATATGGCAAACTAAAAAGACCTACTCCAATAATAGTTCCCATTAAAACAGCTAAAGCTTGAAAAAACTTATTATCCATACCCCGTAGTGAAATTTCGACTTTTATAATCTCTGATTTTTTTCAAAAAAAATCATGTCGAAATTCTACTACGGGGCATATTTAATAACTAGGTAAATAACCTTGACTCATTAACCAACGTGACAGATAAATAAAAATAATTCCCCAGATAATAGATATGCCTAGAATAATTCTAGATTCTTTTTTAAGTTCTGGCTCAGTCCAAAAAGCAATACCTAGAATTAATCCTGAAAACACTGGATTAAGTAAAGCAATAGTAATGCCTAGCCAAAGCCATTTTTTACGTGAAGTTAAACTAATTTTTTCTTCATTCATTGACTATTTCACCTCCTCCCATTAAATGCAAATGAAGATGATCAATAATCTGACCACCGCCTCTGCCAACATGAAAAACTAAACGATAACCTTTTCCAGCTATTCCATATTCTTTAGCTAATTTTTTAGATAAAAAAACCATATCACTAATTAAATTCCTATCATCCTCTTTAAGGTGGTTGATTGATTTAATATGTTTTTTAGGTGTAATCAAAAAATGAATTAATGTATGTGGATTAATATCTTTAAAAACAATAATTTTTTCATCTTCATAAACAATATCAGATTCTTGTTGATGATTAGCTATTTTACAAAAAATACAATTCATATATTACAACTTAATTTTTTTCTTAACTTCTTTAACTACTTTAAATAAAGGAACGATTTTCTGACTGCCAGTTTCCATATCCCGGATAATAATTGAATCTTCCAATGCTTCTTTTTGTCCTAAAATTAAAGCAAAACGAGCTTGAAGCTTATTAGCTATTCTCAATTGAGATTTAATGGTATTCTTGCTAAAAGAACTGGCTGTTTCTAAACCAGCTTGCCTAAGCTCTTCAAATAACTTTAAGGATTTCTTTTTTCCTAATTCACCTAATTGAACCAAGAAAATTAAATGTTTTTTTCTTGGAGTAATTTTAATTTCTCTTTCTTTAATAAGATTAACTATTCTGTCTAATCCTATAGCAAAACCAACTGCTGGTGTATCTTGTCCGCCTAAAAGTTTAATTAATCCATCGTATCTGCCTCCACCGGATAAAGATACTTGACGACCATCTTCTTCTTCTGGCCAAATTTCAAAAACTGTTTTAGTATAATAGTCTAATCCTCTGACTAAGCAAGGATTAAGTATATATGGAATTTCCAATTCATCTAAATATTCCAAAACGCTTTTAAAATGGCTGTTACACTCATCACATAAGCTATCAATAATCTGGGGAGCTTCTTGAGCTAATTGAGAACATATTTCATTTTTACAATCTAATAATCTCAAAGGATTATACTGAAATCTTCTTTGACAATTAGAACAAAAATCTTTTTTCCTATTTCTATAAAAATTGACTAATTTCTTGCGGTAATTTGGCCGGCATTTAAAACAACCGATGCTATTAATCTGAGTGATTAATTTCTTTAAACCTAATTTTTTACTAATAGAAAAAAATATTTGGATTAATTGAGCATCTAAAACTGGATCTTGTTCGCCAATTACTTCAAAATTAGCTTGATATGACTGCCTATATCGTCCTTTTTGTGGTCGTTCATAACGAAAAATAGGGCCGATGCTATATAACTTTACTGGATGCGGCAAACTAGATAACCCGCCTTCTAAATATGCCCGCATAACACCAGGCGTAAACTCTGGACGCAAGCTTAATTTATCTCTTCCTTTGGTTGTTAAATTAAACATTTCCTTTTCAATAATATCA
This sequence comes from Patescibacteria group bacterium, assembly GCA_018829245.1. Classification (GTDB taxonomy): domain Bacteria; phylum Patescibacteriota; class Minisyncoccia; order Portnoybacterales; family UBA2143; genus JAHJUH01. Next base: position 4,491 of record JAHJUH010000007.1, read on the forward strand.
GTATAAGCGCCTGTGCTTTTAATAAATAAATCTCTTTCCTCAAGAATAGGCGTATCTATCCGTTCAAAACCATAAGATCCAGCTACGTTTCCTATAACTGATCTAACCTTTTCCCAATATATTTGCTCTTTAGGTAAAATATCCCTCATTCCTCTTGGAATTTTAAATTTACTTTTTGATTTTTTAGACATAATATTAAAATACTGTAAATGTATCAAATGGCCAGGCCCTTACCCAAACCTTACCAATAATATATTCTTTAGCTAAAGTTCCCCATTGGCGAGAATCAGAACTAGCTGAACGATTATCTCCTAAAACAAAATATTCATTTTCATCTAATTTGACAAAAATATTTCCTTGGGTAAAGATTCCTTCAGATATATAAGATTCATCCAAAGTCACGCCTTCAGGAAAATCAATATTATAAACAGTTACTTGCCCATTTTTAACTTCAATTGTTTCATTAGGCAAGCCAATGATCCTTTTAATATAATACTGGGAAGGATCTTTGGGATATTTAAAAACAATTACATCTCTGCGCATCGGATTTTCAAAACGATAACCAATTTCATTAATAACTAAATACTGACCATTATCAAAATTAGGCTGCATAGAAGCTCCTTTAACAAAAAACGGCTGGATTAGATAATAGCGAATTGGAATAATAATAGCTAAAGAGATAACTACTACTTTAACAATTTCCCAAATGAAAATAAGTACTTTTTTCATACCATGTAGAAGAATTTTGACATTTTAATTAAAACATCAAAATCTTTAGTGTTTTTAATTTTATTTTAATTCTTTATCCCCGTATAACCTTTAAATTTTTCTTTTAGAAAAATTAGGTCAAAATTTCTCTACAGGGCATAATAAATTAAGTTTATCCTGTTTTCCAAAAAAAATCAAATATAGTATACTAATATCAATGAATCAATTTAAAGATATTGATCGTTTAATAAAAAAGGGGGTATTTGACGAACGATTAAAAAAACAGAATAAAAAGAAAGAAAGAAAGATAAAAATTGCCAGTTTAATTATTTCTGTTTTAACTATCATATTTTTATCAGTATTTATTTACCAAATAAGCTCTACTCCAAAAAAAATATCTTTAGAAACCAAAGAGAATAAAATAATAAAAGAAAAAATAGTAGAAAGTTTTTTTAAAAATAATCAATCAGAAATTAACATTTTAGCTTTAGGAAAACCAGGCCAAGGCTTTTCAGGAGAAAATTTAACAGATACAATTCTTTTAATTCATTTGGAACCGCAAGAAAACAAAGCATTATTAATTTCTTTACCTAGAGATTTATTAGTCAAAATTCCTAATCGCGATTATTCAACTAAAATCAATGCGCTTTACAATTTAACAGGCATTGAAGGACTTAAAAGTAAAATAGAAGAAATTACTGGATTAACCATTAACCATTATGTTTTAATTGATTTAGTAGTAACTGAAGAAATTATCAAGTTAGTTGATGGTCTTAATGTTTTTGTTCCTCAAGATATTAATGATCCTTTTTTTCCTGGTAAAAACTATACCTATCAAACATTTAATCTTTCAGCTGGCTGGCGTTATTTAGACGGCCCAACTGCTCTTAAGTATATACGGACGCGATATACTTCGCCTAATGGCGATTTTGACCGAATGGCTCGTCAACAACAAATTATTAATCTGCTCAAGAAAAAAGTTTTAGCTCTTAATCTTCTTTGGGATTTTCCAACTTATTTAAAAATATTCAATTCACTAAATAATCATATTGAAACTGATTTAGGATTATTAGAAATGAAATCTCTCTGGCAAACAGCTAAAAATATTAATATTAATAAAATAAATAATTTGGTTATTGATAAAAAAGAAACAAATCTATTAATTGGCGGACAAGTTATGTTTGGTAATCAAAAAGCTTCTGTTGTTTATCCCAAAGCAGGCCAAGAAAATTATGAAGAAATAAGAGAATATATCAAAAAGCATACTAAGCATACTAAGGAACGTCCTTAAAACATACGTCCTTGTGCATAAGGACGTATGTTTTAAGGACGTTCCTTGGAAAACATTATGAAACTTATTATCGGCTTAGGAAATCCAGGAATTAAATATGAAAAAACCAGACATAATTTAGGTTGGCTGGTTATTGATCAATTAGC
>JAHJUH010000042.1 GCA_018829245.1 Patescibacteria group bacterium
AAATTTGATTGATTTTTTAAAAGATGTTAAAATAAAATTAATATGCCCCGTAGAGAAATTTTGAATGTTAATTAAGAACCGGGGTAATAATAAATAATTTTGTATTTAATTTTTTTCCAAAAAATTAGTTCAAAATTCTTCTACGGGGTATGAAAATAATTATTAAAGCAACTAATATTAAGCTTTCACCAAGTATTAATCAATATATTGAAGAAAAGATTGGAGGTTTGGATAAATTTCTTAAAAAGTATAATCCAAATTTAATTGAAGCGCGAGTAGAAGTTGGTAAGACAACTCAAGGTCAGCGGCAGGGAGATATTTTTAGAGCTGAAGTGAATTTGAGTATTGGTGGTCATCTAATGCGAGTGGAGCAGACAGAAGAATCTTTAATGGCGGCGATTGATTCAGTAAAGGATGAATTAAAGAGAGAGATTAGAAGATATAAGAAAAAGCAAGAAACTAAATTTATTCGCGGAGCTCGTTCCTGGAAAAAATTTTGGCGTATTAGTCCTTTGGCTCGTTTTCGTAAATCTAAGGTCAATAAATTAATTAAAAAGAAGTAGTAAGTTTTTTCATATTGTAGTTGTTATTTTTTTGTTCGGGTAAATAAAAGGTCGAATTTGCCTATTTTTTTAAAAAAAAATTAAAACAATGCCTAAAAAAAAGAAAACTGTTACTAAAAAAAAGGCAACAGCGAAAAGGAAACCAGCTCGTAAGAAGAAGAAATAGCTTAGTTCATGCGCTGATTGATTTTTTAGTAATTTTAAGTTAGAATAAAAGCAGTCTTTGACTGCTTTTATTTTTTAATTTATGTCTTTTTTAAATAAATTTTTAGGCGATGCTAATGAGCGTCAAATAAAAAACATTCAATTAATAATAGATAAGATTAATCAGCTTGAACCAGAATTCAAGCGTTTTTCTGATGAGCAAATAAAAGAAAAAACAGGAGAATTTAAAAAACGATTAAAAGAAAAAGAAACACTAGATGATATATTGCCTGAGGCCTTTGCTTTGGTAAGAGAAGCATCTAAAAGAACTCTTAATCAACGACATTTTGATGTTCAATTAATTGGCGGTGTTGTTTTGCATCAAGGCAAGATTACTGAAATGAAAACTGGTGAAGGTAAAACCTTAACTTCTACCTTGGCTATCTATTTAAATGCTTTAATTGATAAGGGTGTTCATGTTGTTACAGTTAATGATTATTTAGCTCGACGTGATGTTAATTGGATGGGTCCGATTTATCATTTATTAGGATTATCTAGCGCTTGTTTAAATCATCAAAAATCATATAGTTTTAATCCTCAAGCTGATTCAGATCAAGATGAAGCCCGCCTTGATGAGCCGGCGAGGCAGGTAACAATAGAAATGGAAAATTTAAAAGAAGTTTTTCGCAAAGAAGCATATTTAGCAGATATTACTTATGGTACGAATAATGAATTTGGCTTTGATTATTTACGAGATAATATGGCGCCTGATTTAGAAACAATGGTTCAGCGAGAACCATATTTTGCCATTATTGATGAAGTAGATAGTGTTTTAATTGATGAAGCAAGAACTCCTTTAATTATTTCAATGCCTGATGCTGAATCAACTAAAATGTATCAGCAGTTTAGTAAGATTGTTCTACAATTAAAAGAAAACATTGATTACAATATTGATGAAAAAGCAAGAGCCGCAACTTTAACTGAAGAAGGTATTGCTAAAGTGGAAAAGATCTTAGGAATAGATAATATTTATGAACAAGGCGGTATTCGCCATGTTCATCATTTAGAACAGGCCTTAAAAGCTCAGGCCTTATTTAAAAAAGACAGCCATTATGTGGTTAAAGATGGACAAGTAATTATTGTTGATGATTTTACCGGCCGGTTAATGCCAGGCCGCCGTTATTCTGATGGCTTGCATCAAGCCATAGAAGCTAAAGAAAATGTTCAAGTTCAACAGGAGAGCAGGACTTTAGCTTCGGTAACTTTTCAAAACTATTTTAGAATGTATCCTAAATTAGCTGGCATGACTGGAACAGCTATTACTTCAGCAGAAGAATTTCATAAAGTATATAAATTAGAAGTAGTTATAGTGCCGACTAATAAGGAAATGATTAGGAAGGATTTGCCAGATAGCGTTTACAAATCAGAAAAAGGCAAGCTTCAGGCAATTGTTAGAGAAGTAAAAGAGAAACATGAAAAAGGCCAGCCAGTTTTAATTGGCACAGTTTCTATTGAAAAAAATGAATTACTTTCATCTTATTTAAAAAAACAAGGAATCACGCATCAAATTCTTAATGCTAAAAATCATGAACAAGAAGCAAAAATCATTTCTCAAGCTGGTCAAAGAGAAGCAGTGACTGTGGCAACTAATATGGCTGGACGCGGAGTTGATATTGTTTTAGGAGAATCAGTAGTAGATCTTGGAGGACTTCATGTAATTGGCACAGAAAGACATGAAGCAAGAAGAATTGATGATCAATTGCGAGGTAGAGCTGGCCGTCAAGGAGATCCTGGATCAAGTCAATTCTTTGTTTCTTTAGAAGATGATTTAATGCGTATTTTTGGCGGAGATAAAGTTAAATCAATGATGGAAATGTTAAAAGTTCCAGAAGACCAGCCAATTGGGAATAAATTAGTCTCTAAGGCAATTGAATCTGCTCAAGGAAAAATTGAAGGACATAATTTTGATATTAGAAATCATGTTTTAGAATATGATGATGTGATGAATAAACAAAGAGAGACGATATATAAGAAACGGAAAGAGATTTTAACTAAAAAAAATGTTAAATCAGAAGTATTAGAAATTATTGATAATGAAATTAAAAAGATTGTTCAATTTCATACCCAAGCTAAACAAAAAGAAGATTGGAATTACAAAGAAATCAATGAAATAGTTAAAAGTGTTTTTCAATCAGAAGATTTAGAAGAAAAACTTAAAGAGTTTAAAAATCAAGAAGAAATATCTGATTATTTAATTGAATTAGCTCAAGAGGCCTATCAAAAGAAAGAACAAGAAGTAGAAAAAGAAAATATGCAGAAAATAGAAAAGTTTGTTCTTTTGCGAAGCGTTGATTCTCTTTGGATGGATCATTTAGATAATATGGATCATTTAAGAGATAGTGTTCGCTTGCGCGCTTATGGTCAGAAAGATCCTTTAGTTGAATATAAGAATGAAGGAATCCGCTTATTTCAAAGATTATTGAGTTCTATTCAATCAACTGTAGTTAATACGATTTACAAAGTATCTTTAGCTCCAGCATCACAACAAGGCGTTGTTAGAAATCAACCTGTTAATACTGGGCAAAAAGTTGGCAGAAATGATCCCTGTCCTTGCGGTTCAAAAAAAAAATATAAAAAATGCCATGGAAAATAACATTCGGCTATCCGATAGCCGAAAATAAATATGAAGGGGGATGTTTATCATATTTTAAATAGAGGTGTGGAGAAAAGAAAAGTATTTCTTAATGAAAAGGATTATTTTAGATTTGTTTATAGTTTGTATGATTTTAACAATAAAGATACAACATCCTTGTCTTATTGGAACCGACGAAAGTATAATGACCATTCGGCTATCCGAAAGCCGAAAAAGTCAAAAGATAATCAATTAGTAGATATTTTGTGTTGGTGTTTGATGCCTAATCATTATCATATTTTAGTTCAAGAAAAATCTGATGGTGGTGCTAGTATGTTTTCTAAAAAAATAAGCAGCGGTTATACCCAATATTTTAATTTAAAAAATAAAAGAAGCGGAGTTTTATTTCAAGGAAAGTCAAAAATAATTCAGATTAAGCAAGATGATCATTTTATGTATTTGCCTTATTATATTTTCTCAAATCCAATTAAGCTAATAGAGAAAGAGTGGAAAGAAAAAGGAATAAGAAATCATAAAAAAGTAATGGGATTTTTAGAAAATTATAAATGGTCTAGTTTTTTAGATATCATTGAAAAAAATAATTTTTCGTTTATTATTAATAGCAAATCTTTTTTTGATTTATTTGGATTAAATAAGAAGCAATTTCAAAAATGGATATTCGGCTATCGGATAGCCGAATGATGGGAGATAATATGAGAAAATCAAAGTTTAAAATTTTAACTTATCAAAATTACTTATCAGTGATTAAAAATAGCCAGAACAGTAAAATATTCCGTAATTTTTATGTTTTGAATAATAATAAAAAAAGAGACATTCTTAAAAACGGCCAGTTTTCCTGCGCTCGCTATGTTTCTTCAATTTTAAAACTATTTGATTTAATTTCTGAAACTCATGCAACTGTTGATGGGACAATCAAAGATATGCTTAAAAATAAATGGAAAATAACCAAGAAATTAGTTCCAGGGAATGTTTTAGTTTGGGGAAAATGGGTGACTTTTAGTGGAGAAATTCATTCTCATTTCGGATTTTATTTAGGCAAAAATAAGGCAATTAGTCATAGAGACGAAAAGAGAATTCCAATAATTCATCATTATACATACAATCAAAAAAGAAAAATTATTAAAATTTTAACTCATAAAATTATTAAAGAAAATGAGTAAAGCAGTGTATATAAAAATAGAAGGAGAGAAATTAAAGATAGAAGATAGAGTTTTTAAAATAAAGACAAGAAAACAGGATTTAATAAAAAAGAAAGATCCTTATTGGAAAAATGGAGGCCCTTGTCCTCCAGGCGAGTATTATCTTTTTTATCGATATAGAGAAGAAAATGGGAGAATTAGAGATAGATTGGAATTATGTCAAGATAAGCCAAAAAAAGTGATTGTTAATGAAGATAATAATGGTAATATTAATATTTTAAAAAAACAAAGTTTTCTTAAGTTTAAAAAAAGTGATAATCGAATAAATATCCAAATTCATGGAGGAAGTAAAAGCAAAGGATGTTTTGTAATTAATAATTATAAAGAATTATATAAAATTGTTTTAGATCTTTTTAAAAAAGGAATTATTGTTAAAATAAAAGTTGATGATTATTGGAAAACAGAAAAAGGAAAAAGAGAAATAAAAGAATATAAGTAATATGTTTTTTAAAGAGCCAGAAAATACTAAAGAGATTTATTGGACTCGGCATGTTAAAGAAAAGATGCGCTATTATGGTTTAAGCGAAAGTCGATTAAAGCGGATTTTAAGAAATCCTCAAAGAAAAGAAATAGGTATTGTTCCAAAAACAATTGCTTTAATGCAGACAACTAATACTAAAAAACAAACTGAAATTTGGTTAATGTATCAGCCTGCCTCTCCTGCCTCGTCGGCAGACGGGTCGGCAGGCAAGCAAAAAACAAAAAGAAAAGTAATGATTTCTGCTTGGTGTTATCCAGGAATTAGTCCAAAAGGCGAACCAATTCCAATTCCAGAGGATATTATAAAGGAGTTAAGGCTTAACAAGGTCCGACCTATCAAGCGGAACCTTCCGCCTACGGCGTAATGTTCCTACTTGCTTATGTCGGACCTTTGAATGCATCTTTACATGTTGTTCTAAATAAGGTAAATTAAATTTATGGGAATTTTTACCACATCTGTTAAAGAAAAAAGAGAGAAAAGGAGTCGCAAGCCCAATTGGGCTATTTTTGCTATTATCATTATCGGCCTATTAGCTGCTTTTTTAGATGCTCCAGTTATTTGGGATAAAAGTGCTGATTGGATTAATCAGAAAACAAATTTTGAATTATTACCTCATTTCTATAACCGTCCTTTTAAATTAGGTCTTGATTTGCAAGGAGGGACTCATTTGGTTTATCAGGCGGATTTATCTAATATTGATCCGGCAGATTACATAGATTCAATGCAAGGAGTGCGCGATGTAATTGAACGAAGAATTAATCTTTTTGGGGTAGCTGAGCCAGTGGTTCAGATTAATAAGGTTGGACAGCATCATCGTTTAATTGTTGAATTAGCTGGAGTTAAAGATGCATCTAAGGCTATTGAAATGATTGGCTTAACTCCTTCTTTGGATTTTAGAGAAGAAAGAGATTCAACAGAAACAGAAAATATTATAGCTGATCAAAAAGAAAGTATGGAAAAATTAGAGCAGGGAATAACTATTACATCATTTGAAGAAAAGCAACTTCAAGAAGATCCATATTTTTCACCAACTCGTTTAACTGGACGTTATCTTAAAAGAGCTCAGCTTCAATTTGATCAGCAAACCTATCAATCGCAAGTAAGTTTAGAATTTGATGAACAAGGAAGTATTATGTTTGAAAATTTAACTAGAAATAATATTGGTAAAAGAATAGCTATTTATTTAGATGGTGTGGGAATTAGCGCTCCAACAGTTCAGGAGGCAATTTCAGGAGGAAAAGCTCAGATTTCAGGTAATTTTACTTTAGATGAAGCTAAAGAATTAGTTCAGCGTTTAAATGCTGGGGCTTTGCCAGTTCCAATTAATTTAATTAATCAACAAACAATTGGCGCTAGCTTAGGAAGTGTTTCTTTAGAAAAATCTTTAAAAGCAGGCCTTTGGGGATTTTTAATTGTTTTGATTTTTATTACTTTTTATTATCGTTTGCCTGGCTTAGTAGCTAGTTTAGCTTTATTGATTTATGTGGTTTTAGTTTTAGCTGTTTTTAAATTAATTTCAGTTACTTTAACTTTGGCTGGTATTGCTGGATTTATTTTATCCATTGGCATGGCAGTTGATGCTAATATTCTTATCTTTGAACGCCTTAAGGAAGAAATTAAAACAGGCAAAAGCTTGGGTGGGAGTATTGATGAAGGATTTTATCGGGCTTGGCCAGCTATTCGAGATGGCAATATTTCAACTATAATTACTTGTTTAATCTTATTTATCTTTGCCACTGGCTTGATTAAGGGATTTGCTTTAACATTAGGAATTGGTGTTTTAATTAGTATGTTTAGTGCGATTATAGTAACTAAAAGTTTTTTAAAGTGGTTTATCGGCGGTAAATTAGAAAA
>JAHJUH010000043.1 GCA_018829245.1 Patescibacteria group bacterium
AGAAAATGACAAAATATCAGTTACTCGATTATTTCCCCGGTACATTTTATTCAACTTACGTATCCGACCATCGCCTACAATTGCCAAGCTAATTTCTATATCATTTTTTACATCAACTATTTTTAAAGCTTTTTCTACTATTTTTTGAAAAAACTTTTCATCTATTTCATTTTGAGTAAAATTATGTATTTCAAGCATTATTAAAAATTAATTTTTCAATTCTTCTTGAACAATCCTGCTAATTACATTTCCATCTGCTTTGCCTTTTAATTGCGGCATAACTGCGCCCATAACCTTGCCTGTTTCCTGTAAAGTACTTACTCCTAATTCTTCTATCTTTTGTTTAACTATTTTTCTAATTTCTTCTTCATTTATTTGTTCGGGTAAATAATCACTAAGAATATCTAATTCTTTTTCTTCTTGTTCAGCTAAATCTTCTCTATTGCCTTTTCTGTATTGTTCAATAGAATCCTTTCTTTTTTTTGCTTCGCTGGAAAGCACTTCCATAATTTCTTCATCTGTTAATTTGCTTAATTCATCTAATTTATCTTTTTCGCCAGCTGGCGAATCTCCGGCTTTATTTAACTTAGCTCTTTTTTCTTTTTCTTTGTTAATAATATTAGCCATTGCCAGACGCAAAACAGAGACCTTTAGAGCGTCTTTATTTTGCATAGATTTTTTAATATCTGCTTGAATTTTTTCCTTAAACGACATACTTATTACCTTTTATTCTTCCATCTTGGCTCTTCTTCTAAAAGGCCTAGTTTTCTTAGTTTTTCTTTTTCTTTTCCAATTTTTATTCGTCTTAAAGCGCTTTCTTTTCGATCTCTTTTACTCTTTCCTTTATCATAAAATTTTAGTTTGCGGGCATGAATTAAAACACGGCTCTGTTGAACGCTTCTAGAAAAACGCCTTAATAAATTGCGGGTTGTTTCTCCTCTTTTTTTTCTAACTTCAATAGCCACATAATTCACCTCCTTTTTTAGTAATGAATATCATCTCTAAGTTTAGTATTTTTAATTATTTCAAAAGCTTCTTCAGCTGAATCGACTAACTGATAAAAACTTATATCTTCTTTATCAATAAACCTATTTTTCTGAAAAGTTGTTTCTTCAATCCAATCAAGAAAAGGTTTCCAATATTCTCTGCTAATACAAATAATTGGAATATATTGAGGAATTTTTTCTGTTTGAATTAAAGTTAAAATTTCAAAAAATTCATCTAAAGTGCCAAAACCTCCTGGGAAAAAAACATAGGCCTGAGCTGAATAAGAAAGCATTACTTTTCTAGTGAAAAAATAGTGGAAGCCCATGGCTTTTTTAACAAAATCATTAACCCGCTGTTCATATTTCAACTGAATATTCAATCCAACTGAATCTCCTTTTTTAGATTCATAAGCTCCTTGATTAGCTGCTTCCATAATACCAGGACCGCCACCAGAAAAGACAGCAAAATTTTCATCAGCTAGCATTTTAGCTAACTTTCTGGCTTCTTTGTAATATGGATCAGATACAGGTGTCCGAGCTGAACCAAAAAAAGTAACTGCCTTTCCAAAATCACTTAAAAATTCAAAGCCATCAACAAACTCAGCCATAATTCTAAAAATACGCCATTGAACAGACTCTTTAAAATCATTGCTTTCTTTGATTTTTTGTTCCTTAGCAATCTTTGGCAGTTCTGAAGCTGGAACCAATATTTTTTTCTTTAATTCTTTTTGATGATTAGCCATACCCTGTAGTGAAATTTCGACTTTTGTAATCAAAATCTCTCTTATTTAGATTTTCTATTTTATAACTATTAATAATTTATTACCCTGTTTTTTGTCGCCTTTGGCGACTTATCGAAATTCTACTACAGGGCATATTTTAATTTTAGTTTACTATTTTTATTACAATTTGTCAAAAAACAAAAATTATATTTCAGTCATTTGATTGATTTCTGGTATTTCAGTTAATAAATTTAAATCGCTTTTAATCCTTTGAGACAAAGCTAAAGATGATTTTTCTTCTCCATGACAAACAAACACTTTTTTAATCTGATTTGGAGAACTTAGTTTTTTAATATCAGATAACCAATCAATTAATCCTTTTTGATCAGCATGAGATGAATAACCATCAATTCTCTTAATCTCTGCTTTAATAGAAATATTTTCTCCTAATATTTTAACTTTTTCAGCTCCTTGTAAAATCCTATAACCTAAAGTTCCTGGAACTTGGTAAGTAACAAATAAAAGAGTGTTTTTTGGATCAGATAAATAACGGCGTTGATGATGAATGATTCTTCCACCCTGAGACATGCCTGAACCAGCAATAATAATCTTGGGTGGAGCAACTTGATTAATTGCTTTTGATTCTTCAGTTGTTAAAGTAAACTTTAAATTAGGAAAATTAAATATATCATCGCCTGATTTAATTAAAAACTTAGCCTCCTGATCATAATATTGAGAATATCTCTTATACACTTCGGTTAATTTAATAGCCAAAGGGCTATCAACAAAAATCGGTATTTGAGGAATTCTGTTATTCTCAACTAATTCATTAAAATGGTATAAGAGCCGCTGGGTTCTTTCCAAGGCAAAACTAGGAATCATTAAAACACCGCCTCTGGTAACTGTTTCTTCAACAACATTTTCAAGTAAATGCTGGCAAGTTTCTTTTACTTCATGAATTCTATCTCCATAGGTTGATTCAATTACTACATAATCAGCTGATTCAATTTCTGCTGAATCTCTGACAATAGGAGCATGATCATATCCTAAATCCCCGGAAAAAACTATTTTCTTGCCTTGGGCATTCACTTCAATAGAAGCAGAACCCAAAACATGACCTGCTTCTCGAAAACAAACTGAAATTCCCTTGCTTAATTCAATCTGTTTCCTATACTCAACTTTTTGAAACATCTTCATTATCTTTCTAATTTGCTGGCCATCCATTTTTTCAATAATTTCTTTTCTGGTAGCTCTTTGATGAAGAATCTTCTGACTATCTTCTAACATTAATTTGGTAAAGCCAATAGTTGGTTCAGTAGCAAAAATCTTTCCCTGAAATCCATCTTTAATTAATTTAGGCAAACGGCCAAGATGATCTAAATGAGCATGAGTAATTAAAACAAAATCAATTTCCTTTGGATTATATGGAAATGGCTCGTAGTTTTTTTCTTCTATTTTCCTCTTGCCTTGAAAAAGCCCGCAATCAATTAAAATCTTGCTTTGAGAAGTTTCTAACAAATAATTAGAGCCGGTTACTGTACCAGCTCCTCCATGGAAATAAAGTTTCATA
>JAHJUH010000044.1 GCA_018829245.1 Patescibacteria group bacterium
GGGATTAGTATTTTTATTTCATGGACAGTTAGTTTTTATTTAAACTATAAATTTACGTTTAATTATAAAGGTAGTAACGTTTTTTCTGTTTATAAGAAATTTATTCTTTTGTATTTATTGACTGGAGGATTAAATTTTATCTTAGTTTATCTTTTAACTGATTATTTCGGTTTATATTATTTAGCTTCAATAATAATTGTTGCTTTTTTTATTGTTATCTCAACTTTTTATATTAATAAAAATATAATTTTTAAAATAGATTAAATATATGAGTATAGTGTTAATATTATTTAAATCAATTATTTTTTGGGGAATTCTATTTTCCTTTGGTTATCAATTGAGTAAATACTTATTTAAAAAGAATTATATTGAGGTATTAATTGCTCTATCTGGTCTAATAGGATTGGGTCTTTATATTTTTTTAATTAATGCGATTGGCTATTTTATTGCAATAAAAATAACTTTTTATTTAGTTTTATTAATATTTATTATTATTTATGGTGTTTTATATTTTATAAATAAACCGAAAAAATTAGAGTGGGGGATTGATAAAAAATGGAGAAAAATTTTATTGATCACGGTTTTATTATTGATCGCAATTACTTTTATAATTGATAATAGAGTTCCTCTTGCTGATGATCAAACAGCATTGTCTTGTGTTCCTGGCGCAGCCACTATAGCAGAAGGAAATTTTCCTGTTATGGCAATTTGGATGCCACAGTATCCGCTTAGATATCATTATGGCTCTCATCTTCTTGCCGCTGCAATTTATAAAGTAACAGATGTTCCCTTGTATATGTCCTATGATGTTCAAGTATCAATTTTAATAGGTATTCTTTTTTTATTGGGCTTTATCTTGATAAAAAAAATTACTGAAAATAATAAAAAATCATTAATAGTTTCTTTCTTAATGCTTTGTATTGGGAGTTTGTATTTTTTGAAAGGAATTAAAGGCATATTTATTCTTTATAATAAATATATTCTCTATCAAGATATGTTTGCTCCTTTTAAGTTTGTTCTTGAAATGGTTACGCCTTTGCTTTCTAGGCCTTCTTATGTTTGGATGATTATTTTCCCCACTAATGCTTTAGGTTTTGTTTTGATAATCGGAATAATTTATTTATATTTCAGTTCAATAAAGGAAAATAATAAAAAAATTATTTTATTAAATTCTTTACTTTTAGCTACTTTAGCTTTGTTTGCTGAGACATTTTTTGCAGTTTTTTGTTTTTTAATAATTATTTATCCTTTTGTTTTTGGATTAATAAAAAAAGATTGGTTAAGAGCTAAATTTTTTTTAATAACTTCTTTGTTAATGTTGATGATTGCTGTGCCAATAGCTTTTATTCAAGGTGGGGTTTTGACACATTACTTAGGTATAGATGGTCATGATATAAAGCTTCATCAGGCTTATGGCTATACAGATATTGAACTTCTAAAACGAGGATTTGAAATCAATAAAGAACCTTGGATTTTAATGACTCGATTGGGTGAAAATAATAGGCTTCCAATATATAGTCCAAAATTTTTATTAGAATGGGGATTATTATTAATTTTAATTATAATTGCTGTTATTTACTTTTGGAAAAGAAAATCTAAATATATTATTTTTTTAGAATTATCTTTTTTTGTGCTTTTTCTAATTCCATTTTTTATTATTTTTCCTTTAGAATCTTGTTCTACGGAACGTTTTTTTTATCTAGCTAATTTGTTTGGAGGAATAATAATAGGATTATTTCTATTTGACCTATATTTTAAAAAAAGAAATTTAGAACACAAATTATTTAAAAAAATTATATTTTTTATAGTTACAGTATTAATAGCTCAATGGATGGTTTTTCAATTAATATTTTTAACAATTGGATATCCACCAGCTAAGTGGAATAATATGGATAAGTTCTTTGTAAAAAAGAATTCATTTGAAGCGGAATCTTATCAATGGGTTAGAGAAAATACTAAAATTAATGATTATTTTTTAATTTTTAATTTTAATAATGATTATATAGAGACACCAAATCTTAAATTCATACTTAATACAGGCAGAATTGCTCCTGTATACACATATATATCCATAGAGGATAATCCTATTGATATTCCAGAATCATATGCCTTTAAGCAACTTCAAGAAAATTGTGATAAAAAACTAATAAAATATTTGGATTATAAGTATTTTTATATTGACGAAAATTGGCCAGAAGAATTGAAAAACAAATGTTTAATAAATAATAATTTAGAATTAAAATTCGAAAGCATTGAAGGAGATAGGTTTATTAAAATATATAAAATTTTATGAAAATATGAAAGTTTTATTTATCGCTTCAAAAATTGGTTCGCAGGCGAAGTGGTTGGTTGGGGTATCTTTTCTTTCAGCTGTTTTAAAAAAAGCTGGGTATCAGGTTAAGTTATTAGAAATAGAAGATAAAAAAGAAATTAATCAAGTTAATTCTTTTATTAAATCGTATCAGCCGAAAGTAATTGGTTTATCAGTAAATTCTCATCAATATATTTATGCAGTCGAGATAGCTAAAAGAATTAAATTAGAATTTAATGTTCCAATATTCTTAGGAGGAGTTCATTCTACTATTAGACCAGAAGAGGTAATTAAAGAAGAAAGTTTTGACGGTATTTGTGTTGGTGAGGCTGAGGATTCTTTTTTGGAATTAGTTAAAAGAATTGAGCGAAAACAGGATTATACTGACGTTAGTAATTTTTGGTTTAAGAGAAAGGGTTTGATTATTAGGAATGAGATCGCTCCTTTATTAGTTGATTTAGATCAATTACCTTTTCCAGATTATTCAATTTTTAAATATTTTAAAGATGCTGGTCAAAAAGAGATTACTCCTCGCTTTATATTCTCACGAGGTTGTCCTTTTAACTGTACTTATTGTTGTAATCATGTTTTTAAAAAGATTTATGCTGGTCAAGGTCAGTATCTGAGGTTTATGAGTGTTGATCGGGCAATCGAGCAGATTAGAAATTTTAAAAAGCAATATAACTTTAGACACTTTAAAATTGATGATGATACCTTTTCTTTGAATAAGGATTGGGTTTTAGAATTTTGTCATAAGTATTCGAAAGAGTTTGATATGAGTTTTGAATGTAATATTAGAATTGGGTCTGTGGACGAAGAAACTCTAATGGCTTTCAAAAAAGCTGGTTGTAATTTGATTAAGGTTGGTTTGGAAACGGGTAATCAGGATTTAAGAAAAGAAGTTTTAGGGCGAAGTATTTCTGATAATGAGGTTATTGAATTATTTGATTTAGCTAAAAAGGTAGGTATTCAAACTTTCTCTTTTAATATGATCGGTATTCCTAAAGAGACCAAAGAAACTATTCAGGAAACAATTAATCTAAATGCCAAAATTAAGCCTGATTTTATGCAGGTAACTGCTTTTTATCCTTATCCAGAAACATTATTAGGTCAAAAATGTATTGAACAGGGATTAATCACCAAAGGCCATATTGATTCTTATATGGATGAATCAGTTTTAGAGCTGCCTGGTTTGAGTTCTAGTCAGATAAAAAAAGAAGTTAGAAATTTTACTTACAATGTTTATAAGCAATATGATAAAAAAAAGGCAGTTAAAGAAAAAATAAAGCAAATAAAGGGGTTTATTGTTTCAACTCCCTTGCTTTATAGAATAAGTAGACCAATCTACCGATTAATTAAAAAAATATGAAAGTTTGTTTTTTAGTCAATCAATTATCACTTAAAGATGGATGGGGAAGTTACGCGGTTAATTTGATTAAACACTTATCAGAAAAAGGTGTTGATTGTTTAGTTTTGTCATCAATACGAGGTCAGCAAAATGACTTATCCTCAATTAAGGATTATAAAATTCTACCTCCATTATTTGTTAGTCGCTGGATAAAAATATATTTTTTAATTAAGAATTTTTTCAAAATTAGAAAATTAATTCAAGAGGCAGATATAGTTCATGTTTTAGCTGAACCTTATAGTTTAATAGCTTATTGGACTCATAAAAAATGTCCAATGTTTATTACTTTTCACGGAACTTATGCAGTTGATGCTTTGAATAAATGGTACTTAAGAGGATTGTATAAAAGAGTTTATAAAAATGTTAAAAAAATAATTTGTGTTAGTAAGTTTACTAAAGAAGAGGTTCTTAAAAAAATACCTTTAGAAAATATTATAGTCATTAATAATGGGGTTGATTATAAGAAATTTCAGATGTATACTTCGTTTAAGTATTTAAGAAACACTAAGAATATTATTAGCGTAGGTGCATTAATGTCTCGTAAGGGATATCATATATCAATTTTAGCTATAGCCAAAGTTAAAAAGAAACATCCTAATTTAAAATACTATATTATTGGCAATCAGAAGAATAAGAAATATTTTAATCAATTAAAGAATTTAGTTAAAGATTATTCTTTAGAAGAAAATATTGTCTTTTTAGAAAATGTTCTCGAGAAAGATTTAATCAAATTTTATTATCAGTCAGATTTGTTTTTATTGACACCAATTCATGTGGAAGGTAGTAAGTTTGAAGGTTTTGGTTTAGTTTATTTGGAAGCCAATGCTTGCGGCAAGCCAGTTATTGGTACTTATGGTTGTGGGGCTGAAGATGCTATTATAGATGGATTTAATGGATTATTAGTTCCTCAAAATGATATAGCAAAAACTAGTCAAGCTATTCTTAGTGTTTTAGATAATCTGAGATTAGCTGAAGAATTAAGTCAAAATGGACTAAAGCAGGCTCAAAAAATGGATTGGTCTAATATAGTTGAACAATATATTCAGATTTATTAAGATTTTCAGATATCAGTTAAAATAGCTAAAATAATTATATGAAAGAAATATTAAGATATTTGATTAATAAATTTTATCATTTAAAATATAATCCTTTTTATTTTAGAAATAAAGGAATGGCAATAGCGTGGAATGGAAAGAAGACTTATTTTAAAAAAGAGCGTCTTGATTTTATGAAAGAAGCCAAAGAATTAGGAGATAAAAATTGGTTTAAATTTTTATCTAGTCATATTAATAGTAGTCGGTCTTGGGAATATTTTTTAGCAGCCAAATTGATTGATTATAGTTTTGAAGATGTTGTTTTAGATGTTGGCGCTTATAATACTTATTTTTGTAATTATTTAGCTAAAAAGGTCAAAAAAATTTATGCTATTGATAATTTTTATTGGTCAAAAAGAGATTATGTTATTAAAAAACATAGCGTGCCGACTCCCGACGAATGGATTACTAGAGTCAAGTCTTCGGGAGATAAAAATTTAGTTATTGAAAAAGGGGATTTATCGCAATTAGCTTATCCAGATAATTATTTTAATAAGGTCGTCGCTATTTCTGTGATTGAGCATGTAATTGACGATTTGACTGGTTTTAAGGAGATTAAAAGAGTTTTAAAAAAAAATGGTAGTTTAGTTTTGACTACAGAAATGAGTTTTAATTATCATCCTTATATAGAAAAAACTAATAAAGGTGAAGAAAGATTTTATCGTATTTATAGTTACCAAAGATTAATAAAATTATTAAAAGAGATGGATTTTGAACTATTGGGACCTGATTATTTATTAGAAACATTAAAATCGAGATATCCTAAGGTGCCAGTTATTATTTTTTTAATAAATAAAAAATAATTCTAAATTTATATAATTAATGATTATTAAAGAAAAATTTAATAATTTTACTAAGCGAAGATTCGTTAGAGATACGGCGATATTACAAACAAGCGGTGTTTTTTCTATTGGTTTAAGTTTTCTTGCTTCAATAATTTTTGCTAGAATTTTAGGACCAGATAATTATGGTATTTATTCGTTGATTTTTGCTTTAACTGCTTTTATCGGAATTTTTGTTGGTTTGGGCGCTGATTATACTATTTTAACTTTATTACCAGAAGCTTATGCTAAAAAAGATAAGCGGGAAATTAAAAATATTTTGGCTTATTTTTTTAAGATCACTTTAATTTTTACCGTTTTAGTGAATTTAATAGCTATTGTTATTGCGCCTTTGATTTCAGAAATTTTATATGATCAAAAAGATATTGGTCAATTAGCTCGTTGGATTTTAGCTGCTTCTATTATTCAAGTGTTTTTGATTTTTTTAATTTTAGTTTTGCAGTCAACTAGAAAGATCAAAAGATTAGCTATTTTAGAAAATACACAAAAGTTATTTTATAGTCTTGTTCCTATTCTTTTAGTATTGTGGGGATTAGGGCTTTTAGGAATAGTTTGGGGAAGATTTTTAGCAGAAATAATATTATTTATGATTGCTTTTTTTGGTTATAAGGCAATTGCTAAAAAGGATGAATTATTGCCTTCTTTTAGTGAAATTTTTTTTCAGATTTTTAAAGTTAAAATAAAACAATATTTTAAACTTGGTCTTTGGATTACTCTTGATAAAAAGATTTCAAATTTAATAGATGTTCTGCCAGTTGTTCTTTTGGGTATTATTGCTATAACTACTTCACAAGTAGCTTATTTTAAAATTACTTTATCTTATTTGGGCTTATCTCTTATTCTATTAACTCCAATTTCCCGTCTTTTAACAGTGCAATTGCCAAAATCAAAAGCTCATAGTTTAATTGTTTTAAAAAGAGATTTTTGGAAATCTTCAATTTTTTCTGGAGTTATTTATCTTTTCATTATTTTATTTTTTGTTATTATGGCTTCTTTTTTAGTTAATGCCTTTTATGGAGAAGATTATTTAATTTGCGTTGGGTTGATTTATGCTTTAAGTTTAAGTAAAATTTTTGGAGGATTTACTGTTGGATATGGAACAATATTTAGGGTTTTTAATAAATTAAAAGTTGCTGTGATCATTAACATTGTATCTTTGTTTTTGGCTTTATTAATATTTTTAACATTACAAGACATTATGCCTATTTTGAAGTTAATAATTCTAATTGTTGTCATTATGAATTGGTTCACTTTTTTTCTTGCAACTTATTTTATAAGAAGGTTTTTTAAAGAGATAAAGGAATAATATAGAATTATGAAGATATTACTTTTAATATGAAAATTATTCAAGAAATTAAAAATATAATTAAAAAAAATAAACCACTTAAATTAATAGTCAGGTATTTTAAAATAAAGAAAATGTTGAAATTTCCTATGCAAGTTCAGATCGAAACTACTAGTGTTTGTAATTCTGCTTGTATTACTTGTTCTCATAAGACAATGGTTCGACCTAAAACTCATATGGACTTTGATTTGTTTAAAAAAATTATTGATGATTGTGCTCAAAATAAAAGATATATAAAAAAAATGGGGTTGTTTTTTATGGGAGAGCCTTTTTTGGCTCCTGACATCTTTAAAGAAATTACTTATGCTAAATCAAAGGGAATTAAAAATCTTTTTTTAATTAGTAATGGGAGTATTTTAAATAAAGAAATGGCCGAAAAAGTATTGAATTCAGGATTAAACGAGATTATTTTTAGTATTGACGGGGCAACTAAAGAAACTTTCGAAAAGATTAGAGTTGGTTTAAATTTTGAGCAGGTAATTTCTAATATTACTAATTTATTAAAATTAAGAAAGCAATTTAATAAAACTAAGCCCAAAGTGATTATTGATATGGTTGTTACTCCAAATGGTAAAAACGAAGTTAATCAACTTAAAAAGAAATGGCAAAACTTAGCTGACCAAGTTATTATTAGATCAATGCATTATTTTGAGGGAATTAATGAGAATTTAATTATTTATGCTAAAAAAAAGACAGAAAAGATTAAAGGTGACTTTCCTTGTCCTTATCTTTGGAAAAGTTTTACTATTTTTCAAAATGGCCAGGTGTCTTTGTGTTGTATGGACGTAAATGGTCGAAATATTGTTGGCGATGTTAATCAATCTAGTATTAAAGATATTTGGCATGGTAAATTAATAAATAAATACCGTCAATTACATTTAATTAATAAAAAAAATAATATTAGCGCTTGTTTAAATTGTGATTTTTATAAAGTCAAAGGCAAACCTTGGTGGTGGTTTTAATATTATGAAAATTTTAATTTTATCAGATAGTTTTTTATCAGATTATACAGGAGGAGCAGAGGTAATTGCTTTCAATTTAGCTAATGGTTTTCAAAAATTAGGAAACTATGTTTATGTTATTACAACCGTTCGAGAAAAATCTAAAACTGGCCAGTATGATTATCATGGCTTAAAAGTTTTTCGAATTTATGCTGATTATCATGAACGCTGGCGAGCTTACTTATCTCTTTATAATCCTCAAACGGTTAATCAGATAAAGAAGATTATTAAACAGATCAAGCCAGATATAGTTCATGTTCATAATATTCATTATTATCTTTCTTATCACTCTTTAAAGATAGCTAAGAAATATAGCCGAGCTGTTTTTTTAACTGCTCATGATGTAATGTTATTTCATTATGATAAGTTGATAGAATTTGTTAATCAAAATGATTTATCTATTCCTAAAAAATTCAATTACAAAATTACCCATTGGCAACAGCTTGAAAGATTCAGGAAAAGATATAATCCGTTTAGAAATATTGTTATTAGGCATTATTTAAAATATGTAGATAAGATTTTTGCTGTTAGTCAGACATTAAAAGATTCATTACTGCAAAATAATGTTAAAAACGTAGAAGTGATTTATAATGGAATAGATATAGCTCAATGGCAGATTAATGATGAAAAACTAAAGAATTTTAAAAAAAAATATAATCTTTTTAATAAAAAAATTGTTTTTTTTGCTGGTCGTCTAAGTGATTTAAAAGGAAGAAAAAAAATTCTTAAAGCAATGAAAATTGTAAAAAAGCAAATTCCTGATATATTATTATTAGTGGCAGGCGAAAAAGACAGTTATACAGAAACAATGATAGAATTAGTTAAGAACGAAAACTTTCCCATTCTTTTTACTGGATGGATAGAGGGTGATGATTTAAAAAATGCTTACCATAGTAGTGATATTGTTGTTACTCCATCTATTTGTTTAGATTCTTTTAATCTAATTAATATTGAAGGAATGATTTGTAAAAAACCAGTTGTTGGAACATGTTTTGGCGGAACTTCAGAAATTGTTATTGATAATAAAACTGGTTATATAGTAAATCCGTTAGATGTTCAAACAATGGCTGAAAAAATTATTGATTTATTAAAAAATTCACAAAAAGCTATACAATTTGGTCAAGCTGGTTATGAACGAGTTAAAAAACATTTTTCTTTTGAAAAACAGATTCAAGAAACATTAAAATGGTATAAAAAGTATATTTAAAATATGAAAAATATTAAAAACAAATTTTTAATCAATAGTATCTTTTTATTGGCTGTATTTATTTTAGCTGTGTGTGTTTGGTATTCTCCTGCTTTATTTAAGGGTTATCCGGCTTATACTATGACAATTAATGCATTAATGGGTCGCAATGTACATTTGACTGGTCTTTATTCAGTAGAAAATGATTTTAATGTTTTTTTGGCTTCAGATTTAATTAAAGAACAAGGACATATTTCTATTTATGGTAATAAATTAACTTCTCTGCTTTATGGTAAGATTTTTACCTTAATTGGTTTATCAGGGGTAGATAATCTTGTTTTACTGTCGGTTTTTATCCATGCTTTAACTCTGTTGATTTTTACGGGCGTGGTTCTTTATTTATTTAGACTTAAAACAGCAGTAATTTTTTCTTTAATTTATATTTTTTTACCTTTTAATTGGTATTTACCTTATCATTTGGGGACTTATGAATTTGTCTTATTTTTTTTGGCTTTATTCTTTTTATTTTATTTTTATGGTATCAGGCAAAAAAATGGTTATATTTATTTAATTATGGCTGGAGCTTCTTTGGCCTTATCTTGTTTATCTAGAGAGGCCTTGCTGTTAATTGTGCCTTTTCTTTTGTTGTTTTTATGGTTTGAAAAGCAAAAAAAACAACTTTTTTATATTTTTATTCCTTTTATAATCATTTTTGCTATATTTTGGTTGCCTAATATTACTCACAATTCCTATTTGCAATTATTTACGACACATGTTTCAGAAGAAAATAAATCAGCTGATTTTGGTTTTTATGGTCATGTCTATCCCGATCCATATACTTATCACTTTAAACAAGAAGAATTTTTAACTAATTTAAAAAATAAGATAGATAATAATGAAATGGTTTTAATGGCAGAGATAGATAGAATTAGAGAATTAAAAAATATGGGCATTGCAGACATAAGTTTATTTGATAGAATTCGTACTGGTTTAATGTTTAGTTCACGGCATGTTTTTAGATTCGCTTCTTTAGAAGACATCGGTGGGCCATTTATTCTTTTATTGATTCTTTTAGGTCTTTATAGTTTAAGACAAAAAAATAGATATTTGTACCAGTTTTTTGTTTATTGGATTTTTTCGACTGTTTTTCTTTTAGCTTTTGTAGTTTTAGCTGGTAGGAATCACTTAATGGATTTTGGCTGGGCGATTGCTTTGTTAATTTCTTTAGGATTAATGTTTTTAGCTAAATTGATTAGCGATTATTTTAATTTAGAAAAGAAAAAACAAGTTTTTCTTTATATTGCACTTTTATTTATCATTCTATATCATCTTGTTTTAGTAAATCATGTCGCTTGGAGTAGGGTTTATGATGATAGTAGTAATTTAATGGTTCAATCTTATAGTCAAGAGGTTAAAAAAATGGATATTGCTGATAAAGACGTTATTGCAGTTGGTCTAGATTCTGGAGCTATCTATAATTTAAATTACATAACCAACAAATCAATGGTTATATTCAGGCCAGAAACAATCAAAAATTTATTAGAAGAAAACAAATTAGATTGGGCTTTTGAGCAATTTGGAATAAAGTATATTTTGGGATATTCAGATGAGTTAAGCGAAGAAATTATTAATCAAGCGGATGTTGTTAATGTTGCCTCTGATTCTTTAGAACCAGTTATTCCTGAAATGTCTCGTAATAAAGGTTGGCTTATGAATTTAGTTAATTAATATGCTATTCTCAATTATTATTCCAGCTTACAATGCTCAAGAAACGATAAGGAAATGTCTTGATTCTATTTTAAAACAGAACTTTTCTGATTTTGAAGTTATTATTGTCAATGATTGTTCATTTGATAAAACTAAAGAAATAGTTAATCAGTATAATGTTAAACAAATTGTTTTAAAAAAGAACCTGGGTCCGGCTGGAGCTAGAAATATTGGTATAAAAAAAGCCCAAGGTGAGATTATGGTTTTTATTGATTCGGACGTGACTTTCCGAGATAAGGATGCTTTGTCTCAATTAGCCAAAATCTTTAAGGAAAAAAAAGAAATTAAGGGAATAATAATGATTAAGGATAAAGTTCCTTTAAATAAAGGATTAACTCCTCTCTATTTGGCCTATTATAAATACTTTTTATGGAATCTGCCAGGCGATTTTCAGACTTCATTTACGACCGAACGTTCAGCTGTTAAAAAATATATTTTTAATAAAGTCGGCTACTTTGATGAAAAATACAAAAAAGCAGATGTAGAAGACTTTGAATTTGGCTATCGGATGGAAAAAGAAAATTACAAAATATATATTGCCAGGAATATTCTGGTTGGCCATCATTTTGAGACCTTTAAGCAACTGACTAAAAAAACATTGAAAAGAAGTTGGCAATGGATTCGTTTGTTTATGAAAAGGAAAAAGTTTGATTCGGTTTATTCAACTAAAGAAAGGGGGATTAAAACTCTGATTGGTGCGACTATTCTACCTTTTTTAATTTTCTCAATTTTTATTCCCTACGTTTTCTACTTTTCTTTCCTAATGTTTGTTATCTATTTATTCTATAATCTTGGTTTCTATAAATTTCTTTTCAAAGAAAGGAAAATTCATTTAATTTTACCTTTCATTATTTTAGATTTATATTTTTGTTTTTTAACCGGTTTGGGAGCCGGCCTCTCAGTAAGTTTTTATCATTTTAGAAAAAGATGAATAAATATTTAAGTGGGTTTAAAAGTTTGTTTTCCAAAACCCCGACCTATCTCATTTTCTACATTACTGCTCGTTGTAATGCTCATTGCAAGATGTGTTTTTATTGGCAGAATATTGATCAGGCAGTGATAGACAAAGAATTGTCATTGAATGAAATAGAGAAAATTTCTCAATCATTTGGTCCTTTAGAATATTTAACATTGACTGGCGGTGAACCAACTCTTAGAAATGATTTACCAGAGATTGCCCAGATTTTTGATAGGAATAACAAAGTTCAGTTTATTAGTATTCCAACCAATTCTATTCTGGTTGATAGAATTAAAGAAATGGTTGAAGAAATTTTAAGGACAACCAAACATCCATATTTAAAACTTTGTCTTTCCCTTGATGGATTAGGTAAAGATCACGACGAAATTAGGGAGGTACCTGGTTGTTTTGACAAAGTTGTTGCTAACTATAAGAATCTGGCTAGATTAAAAAAAGAAATTAAGGATTTTGAAATAATGATTAATATGACTATTTCTTCTCAGAATTATAATAGGATTAAAGAAGTTATGGATTTTGTTAGAAAAGAAATGCCTTTGGCTGTTTTTGACTTTTCATGGGCTAGGGGAAATGTTAGAAAAATAGGAACAGAAAATCTTAGTGCTGAAGATTATCGCCGAGCTTGTCAAATAGTTAATCAAGAAGAGAAGAATTTTAGTTCTGGATTTAGCTTTGCTCGTTTAATTGCAGCTAATAAATTAGTAGCTCGGCAATTAATAGAGGGAATATTAAAAGAGAAGAAGCGAAAACATTCTTGTTCAGCTGGTGGGAAAATGGTCATTATATCTGAGAACGGATTAGTTAAGCCTTGTGAGATGCTAGAAGGTGATTTTGGTAATTTAAGGGATTTTGATTATGATATTAAAAAAGTCCTTTCAACTGAAAGGGCTAAAGAGACTTTAAAATTTATTAAGGATAAGAAATGCGCTTGTACTTTTGAGAATGCTATTCAAAACAGCATTGTTAATAATGTTTTTAACTGGCCGGTTTTAATAAAAAAACTATTTAAATTTTAATGGTTTTTTAAGCCAAGATAGAAAACCGATAAAGTTAGACATTAAAAGCATTAACAGATAAAGAGTTGAAAAACTAATTGTTATTTCCGGGTTAATGTCGAGAGAAGAAAAAAGAAGCAGGAGCGTAGCATCTCTGGTCCCTAGACCAAGAATAGAAACTGGCATTAGAGTGGCCAGAGTGGCCAGAGTAACTGACAAAATAAAGAAGATAAGAGGAACTTCTAGGCCTATGCTTTTGGCTAAAAAAAACATTGAACTATAATAGAAAAACCAGACAACAACAGTAATTAAAGAAATAACAAGATAGTTTTTAAGCTTATAGCCTTTAAAATCATTAATGAATTCCTGGTAATTAAGATGCCAGGATTTTTTGTATTTAGAGGGAATAATGAATCCGAGAATTTTATTTATTAGTTTTTTAAAACTTCCATTTCTTTGAAAGATAATAAAGAGAGCTAGAATAATTAAGCCAAGAAAAGTGAAAAGAAAAAGATCTTTTCTTATGTCTTTGAAGAAGAAAAATATGCTTAAGTAACCAATAATAAGAAGAAAAACAATATCTGCCAAGCGGTCAAGAATAATACTGACCAATGATTTTCCTATTGAATAGCCATCTTTTTTTAAATAAAGAACCTTAATCAGATCACCAATTCGTCCTGGAGTAATAGTTGAAAGAAAAAAACCGGTGTTATAGATAAAAAAAGAATCCTTTAAAGGATAATCAATATTCTGGGCTTTTTTAAGGTAATTCCATCTGATTGGCTGGATCAAAATCATCAAAAGAACAAAAAAGACAGCTAGTCCGATATAAAATAAATTAGCTTGGATTAATATTTTAGAAACCTCAGCGAGATTTATTTTGTAAAAAAGAATATAAAAGAAAATTAAAAGACCAATTAAAATATACCAGTATTGGAATAGTTTTTTTAGAAATTTCATTTGAATAGTAAGGCAAAGCCAATTCTGGCTTGACTAATTAAATGACCAAAGCTTTTAATGGCTAAAAGTTTTTTAAGAATAAAGCCTATTCGGAAATAGAATTTGCGATCTGCTTTTTTGACATATTTAGCAATTAATTCTTCAGGTAGTTCTTTACTTGAAAGTGAAGGAGCACCATTGGTTTCTTTATCCTCCAGAAATCTTTTCCAATAGTTATTGTCAATTTGTCCGGTAGAAACGCCATAATCAAAAAGTTCACTACCAGGAATTAAGATGGTTTTACTGAAAATAGCAAAACTTGGGTCAATCTTTAAAGCTAGGTTAATGGTTTTTTCAATTGTTTGAGGTGTTTCAGTTGGCGCGCCGATCATAAAGTAGCCATAAATTTCAATACCTGCCTTTTTACAAAGTTGGGCGCATTCTAAGGATTGTTCAACGGTAATTCCTTTTTTAAGAACTTTTAGAATTCGGTTGTCGCCGGATTCAAAACCAAGGCGAATACGATAGCAACCAGATTTTTTCATTGTTTCCAATATTTTTTCATCAAGTAAATCAACCCGATTACGGCATTCCCAAATAATATTTAAAGGTTTTAGTTTTTTGCATAAATCTAGTCCCCATTTTTTATCAACAATCAGATTGTCGTCAAAAAACATAAATTCTCTAATGCCATATTGATTAATTGTTTCTTTAATTTCTTGGGCAATATTTTTTGGAGAACGAACTCGCCAATTTTTACCCATTCTATTTTTCCTATCGCAGAAAATACAGTTAAAGGGGCAGCCTCGAGTAGCAATAATTGTGGCAAAGTGTTTTTGGCGGGAAAAAACATCAAAATATTTTTTACTTGGAACAAGATGACGAGCAGGGAAAGGGATAGTATCAAGATTTTCAATTAATGGCCGGATAGGATTAATGACGACTTGATTATTTTTTTTAAAAACTAGTCCTGGGATTTGTTCAAATTCTAAGTTATTTTTTTTTTCCAATTTATCAATTAGTTCAATAATTGTCTTTTCACCTTCACCTCTGATTCCAAAATCGAAATTCCCCAGTTCTAATGATTCTTGAGTCAAACAGGTAACATTAGGTCCGCCGAGAATTGTTATAATTCGGGGATTAATTTTTTTAAATCTTTCAGACATGTCTTTGACTTGTCGATAGTTCCAGGTCATAGCGTAGAAACCAACCATTTGCGGATTCAATTCCTGATAAGTTCTTTTAAGTTCTTTTTCAGCGTTTTTTCCTTCAATGTCAATATCAACAACTTTAACTTGATGTTTGTTTTTTTCCAGAGCAGCGGCAACATATAACAAACCAAGAGGCGGATAAACGCCCCTTTGTTTTTCTATATCTTCTTTATATTGTCCGGTTGTCGCCTGATGAAGGCTGGGGTTGATAAGGAGAATTCTCATTTTTTCGGTCTTAAAATATCTTTAATTATTGAGATACTTCCTCGGACTGAGTTATAGATTTCGTCTTTGTTATTAATCATGAGTAATCTTTTAAGGATATAGGAAGGTCTGAAATAAAAAGAAAAGAAAGCTTTGCTTAGATATTTCTTAAGTTCAGGAGTTGGA
This sequence comes from Patescibacteria group bacterium, assembly GCA_018829245.1. GTDB lineage: Bacteria > Patescibacteriota > Minisyncoccia > Portnoybacterales > UBA2143 > JAHJUH01. The sequence continues at coordinate 15,466 of JAHJUH010000044.1, forward strand.
AGAGAAGTCGCGTTCATAATACAGTCTTCATACTTGATTGCTTCCATTCTTTCATCCAGGATCCAATTATTCTTTATCGCTCTTTCTCTTAATTCTGTTCCAGGAAAAGGAGTGGTAAAACCGAAATTGGCATAGTCTAAATCTAGTTCAATGGCAAATCGGATTGTTTTTTCAATAGTTTCTTTAGTGTCATTAGGGTTGCCGATCATAAAGTTGCCGATTGTCCTTAATCCAGCGGCTTTAGTTATTTTGATTGCCTCTCTAACTTGTTCGATGGTAATTTCCTTTTTCATATCGTCTAGAATCGCTTGGTCGCCTGATTCAATTCCATAACTAATTGAAACGCAGCCGGCTTTTTTCATTTTACTCAAAAGTGGATAGGTGGCGTGATTAATCCGACCGTTACAGTTCCAGCTTAAGTCATAATTTTTTTCTATCAAAAGATCGCAGAATTTTTCAACGTTTTTGGGAGCTAAGGTAAATTCACTATCCTTGAATCCGATTTCTTTGATGCCTAATTGGTTGACTAAATAATCAACTTCTTTAATACTTCTTTCAGGTGTTTGAACCCGGTAGCGGTTGCCGAACATTTTTCCGACTCCGCAAAAGATACAGAGAAAAGGGCACCCTCTTGACCTAGTCATAATCATATATGGAGAACGGGAAGCGTAGGGAGCACGATACTTTTTTAGATTAAAAAGATTATATGCTGGAATAGGCAGGGCACTAATGTCCTGAATTAAATCTCTTAATGGATTAAGGATAATTTTACCATTTTTTTTAAAGCCAAGACCTTTAATATCTTTAAGGTTTTCTTCTTTTTTTTCAATGGCTTTAAGTAATTCGGCGGTAGTTAACTCTCCTTCGCCACGGACAATAAAATCAATATATGGGCTTTTAAGGGTTTGTTCTGGTTCAACTGTTGGATGAACACCTCCGGCAATAATGACAATATTTTTTGATATCGATTTAATTTCTTTAGCTAAGGCAAGGGATTTACTAAAATTAACTGACATAATCCCAAAACCGACTATTTCTGGCGATTCTTTTTTGATTAGATCTATAATTTCGTTGGCGGTTTCTTTTTCAATATTGGCATCATACAATGATACTTGGTGACCTTCTTTTTGAAGGTAGGCAACTAAGGCCACTAATCCCATAGGCGGATACATAAAAGAAGTCACATTTCTTTCCGTAATTGAAGGTTGGACTAAAAGTATTTTCATATTTAATTATTTCCTTCGATAGCTGATTTGGTCAGCCAAAAGACCAAAAAGAATGATTTGGATTCCGGCGATAATCAGAATTGTTGCTGTGGCGTCGCCAAAGAATATTTCGCCGAAAAGAAGGATATGGATTCCGGTAGCAACTCCCAGGATTAGACAAATTAACCCAACAGACAAAAAGAATCTTAATGGTTTAAAATGGATATACATTCTAAACATTGTTGGTAAAACATTGGATGGATATTTAAATCCCATTTTGATAAAGGATTTGCCTCCTTCTCTTTTATGAAAAACAGTAGGTACCTCTGTTACTCTCATGTGTTTTCCCCAGGAATCAATAATTAATTGTTGTGTCTCATTGTAATCTTTAATGATATTAAAAACTGCTAAATATCGTTTATGAAAAGCTATTAATCCAGTAGTTGCATCTGTTACTTTAAGGCCGGTAATCTGAGAACAAAGCCAAGCAAAGAATTTATTGCCAAATTCTCGATAAAAAGGCATCTTGTATTGTAACCCGCCAGTTAATCGAGTGCCAAAAACAACATCAGCTCGGTCATCTAAAATTGGCCGAATGATTTTTTCTACATCTTCTGGTGGGTTTTGCATATCAGCATCAATTTTCACAGCGATATCAGCACCCATTTCATAAGCAGTTTGCATACCAGTTCGGGTAGAAGCGCCCAAACCCCTGTTATAAGGGTGAACGACAATCTTCTCAACGCCGGCTTTTTTAGAAACTTCAACAGTTTTGTCTTTTGAACCGTCATCAATAACAATGACGTCAAGAACAAAATCTTTTTCTTGACCAGCTTTGTAGAGTCGGTTGATTTCTGTTATTACTCCAGCAATGTCATTTTCTTCATTGTATGCTGGGATAAAAACGACTACATATGGTAAACGATATTCTTTCATAGTTTTAAAATCTCCTTAATATTATTAATTATATAATCTAATTCCTTTTTTGTCATTTGAGGATACATTGGTAGAGTGATAATGGAACGAGAGAGTTTCTCTGTTTCAGGAAGTTTTTGTTTGTTTTTGTAATAAGGTTGGAGATGGACTGGCGGGTCAAAGTGAACCGAGACTTCAATACCTTTGGCTTTGAGTTTTCTGACCAAGTCATCGCGATTACCTTTTTTTAATTTAATCGTGTACATTTGGTAAACATGTTTAGTTTTTGGCATTTCGACCGGTAGTTCAATTTCTTTTATCTTTTTTAATTTCTGATTAAGATAAGCAGCGTGTTTCCTTCGAAGGGTGTTCATTTGGTTTAGTTTTTTCATTTGTTCAACACCAAGAGCGGCTAAGATATTACTCATTCTGAAATTGTACCCGGCTATTGTCGCCGCTCGATACCAGGGTTTTTTTGCTTTGAGTCGCTGATTAGTCATTTTGGGGATGCCGTGACCCATTAAAGTTTTAATTTTTTGGATTAAATCTTTATCATTAGCTGTAATCATTCCTCCCTCACCAGTGGTAATGTTTTTAGTTGGGAAAAAAGAAAAGCAGCCAATCCCGAAAGAACCGGCTTTTTTACCATGATATTCTGCGCCAATCGCTTCAGCTGAATCTTCAATCACCCAGAGATTGTGTTTTTTGGCAATTTTCATTATCTCGTCCATTTGGCAAACTTGTCCGGCAAAATGGACTGGCATAATCGCTTGTGTTTTTTTGGTAATTTTTCTTTTAATATCCTGAGGGTCAATATTACTGGTTTGATAGTCAATATCAGCAAAGATTGGCTTGGCCCCGGCCGTAACAATAGCATTGGCCGAAGCAACAAAAGTGAAGCTCGGCAAAATAATTTCACCGGTAATATTAAGAGCTTTGATTACAGCAAAAAGAGCTGAAGCACAGGAATTTAAACTAACTGCATATTTGGTTCCAGTATACTTAGCAAAGATTTCTTCAAATTCCTGATTCTTTGGACCATGAGTTAACCAACTAGAATTAAGCACCTGTTTAACTGCTTTGAGTTCTTTTTGGTTTAAAAAAGGTTTTGATAAAGGAATTTTCATTTATTTTTTAAATAAACCAGTTGAATAGATATAATCAAGATATTTTTTTAAACCTTCTTCCAATTGATATTTTGGTTCGTAGCCAAGAAGTTTTTTGGCTTTAGTAATATCTAATGAGCCCCTGATTGGTCTATTAAGGTCTGCTGGTTTGATTATTGTTTTGACTTTGCCTGGAAGAAGATCATTTAATATATTAGCAAATTCTTCAGCGCTTCGTCCTTCTCCAGCAGTTATGTTAAAAATCTCATTTTTGGCCTTTGGAGAAAGGGCGACCAGAACAAAACCATGAGCAATGTCAGTTAGATAAGTGAAATCAACTTTATCTTTACCACCACCATGTAATTGAAGCGGTTTGTCGGTTAAGGCATTCTCAACAAAAATTTGGCTGACTCGGCGATTAGCATCAGTTGGACCGTAAACAGCAGAAGGCCTGATAATAGTATAGTCAACTCCAAATCTCATAGCATATGCTTTGGTTAGAATTTCACAGGAGAGCTTGGTTCCTCCGTAAATATCAATTGGTTCTGTTGAGTGTTTTTCGTCGGCCGGATCATATTTAAAATGTCCATAAACAAAACTAGAAGAAGTGTAGATAATTCTTTCAACAGAATCAACTTCTCTCATGGCTGCTAAAAGATTGATATGCCCGTTAAGATTTATTTGAATAGCATCTTCAAAAAAAACATTAGAGGCGGTTGCTAAAGGGATAGCAACTAAATTAATGACAATATTTGGTTTAGTTCGTTTAATGGTTTTAGTTAAAAGTTCTTTATCTCTGATATCACCACGGATAATTTTAGCTTTATCTTTAATTTCTTCCAGTCGTTTTTGAAGATAAAAAGGGTAATGACCTTCTTGAGGGGGAACATAATTAGAGAAGTTGTCGTAAATAATAACCTTATGATTTTTGGAAAAGAGTTCTTTAGTAATACAGTGACCAATAAAACCAGTTCCGCCACAAATTAATATCTTTTTTTTCATATTTTTTTAGGTTTTTTAATCAAGACTCTTATAAATATCCTAATGCCTTCTATGATTGATTTAGCAATATCCCAGGAGTCAATCATTTTTAATTTATAAATAATGTATTTTGGTCTGAGGTAATATTCTCTGAAAGCTCTTTTCTGCCAGTAAATTAATTCGTCTCCACTTAGGTTTCTTTGGGCCAGAACAGGAGCGGCGTTTGTCAGAGGGGCGAACATTTCCCATTTGACGTTTTCTGGAATCAGACCGTTGTCTTTAGCATAAGTATAAAGGTCGGAGCCGGGTAGAGGACAGGTAATGAAAAAAGTGGCGTTGTCTAAATCCAAACTTTTAGCATAATCAATTGTTTCTCTGATGGTTTTTTTTGTCTCCCCGATGTTTCCAAACATAAAGCTGGAATTGGCTAAAATATTATGTCTTCTAATTGTTTTAATGGCTTCTCGACCCTGTTTAATGGTGGCTTGTTTTCTCATTAGGTCTAATATTTTTTGTGAGCCCGATTCAAGTCCGAGCGATATTTTTTTACAACCTGCTTTACCCATTATTTCAACCAGTTCATCATCAATAGCGTCAGATCGAGAAAGACAAGCCCAAGCAATTGGCAGTTTTTTATCAATAATCAATTGGCAGATTTTCATCGCTCTAGGTTTGTTAATAGTAAAATGTTCATCTAAAAGATTAAATTCTTTAATGTCGTATTTATTAAGATGACTTTCAATTTCAGCGACAACATTTTCAGCGCTGCGGTAACGCACCTGTCGTCGCCAAAGAGCCTTTGAAGCGCAATGAATACAATTAAAAGCGCAACCACGACTGGTTAAAAGAGGAGAGCATTTTTCAGTGGTTAATTTCTTAGTCGGAGCCGAGTAATATATTTCGAGGTCCAGCAAATCAAGAGCGGGAAAGGGAATAGTATCTAAATCAGCGATAAATTCCCGAAGAGGATTTTTAACAATTTTACCGTTTTCTTTATAGCAGAGCCCGTTGATACTTTTAAAGTTATTCTTTCCTTCTTTTATTGTTCTGACAAATTCATAAAAAGTGATTTCGCTTTCACTCATGGCGGCAAAATCAATATTAATATCCTCAAGAGTTTTTTCAGGCATAATAGTTGGATGATTGCCTCCGACTATTGTCAGACAATTAGAATTGACGTTTTGTTTGATTATCTGGCATATTCTGAAGACATGATTCATTGTTGAAGAAGGGCAGGTAATGCCGGCAATATCAGGTTGTTCTTTTCTAATTTCTTCTTCTATTTCCTGAAAGTTTAAGCATCGGACTTCTGCGTCAAGAATTTTGATTTGGCAATCAATTCTTTCTCTGAGATAGGCAGCTAAATAAGCTAAGTTATAAGGCATACTGTGGCCACCAGACTCTTTCATTCCGCCTTCGAAATTTGTATACGGTGGGTTAATTAGCAGTATTTTCATATTTATCTCCCACC
>JAHJUH010000045.1 GCA_018829245.1 Patescibacteria group bacterium
TCTTCAATTGTTTTTTCAGCTTCAGCTAATTCATCTTTAACTTCAGCTGGCATGTTATCTAAATCTTCCTTTATTTTCTTTGTATTCTTAGCAACTTCAATAGCTTGTTCTTTAGAGGCATTTCCCACATATTGGCTAATTCCAGCCAAATTATGCTCAAAATCATTAACTACTTGCTTTGTTTTTTCAGTTTTTTCATCTGAAGAGGAATCTTTTGATATTTTATTCAATTCTTCTAAGCGCCTATGAGCAAACTCAACTTGAAGATTGGTCTTATTCTCTTCTGAAGCAACTGTTGTTTGAATGCCTTCGCTAGCTTTTTTAACTGAATAAAGTAATTCTCCTGGCAAACTTGGCTGAGATGCCTTAATCGTCAACCAAGGACCGCCAATGAAGATAAGAAGCAAACTCATAGCTAAAGCCAGTGCTTGAGGTTCTTTAAGCCAAGATAAAAAGCTAGGTCTGACATCAAATCTTGTATCAAAATCAATCCTAGTTGTTAGATTATGACGCGTTAAATTAGTCCATTCCTGTGATGGCTTAATTCCTTTTAATTTCTTTATTTTTTCATATAAGTCCTTTTCAGTCATATCTACTAATTATGACGTATAAACCCTAATTCTATTACATTTATATTACATTTACACACTTAAAGGTTAGGGCTTTTAAGGTCGGACCTTAAAAGCCCTAACCTTTATTAAAACTGCTTTTTAAGCTCTTTTAATGCTCTATGTATTTGAACTCTGACTGTTCCTTCTGGTTTTTCTACAATTTGAGCAATTTCTTTAACTGAAAAATCGTCTAAATAATGCCATATTATTATATCCTGATGTTCATTTTTAAGATTACTAAGCGCTTTTCTAATTTTAATCATATCTGCGTCTAAATTTACTTTTTTGCTTAAATTAGATTTATCCTCAATTTTGGCTAAAACACTATCTTCTGGGTTTAATGATATTTCTGTTCTTGATTTTTTTCGATAAAAATCAATTACTAAATTATTAGCTATTTTATATACTAAAGCCCTTGGATTATCAATTTTATCTTTGTTTTCATTAATATTTCCCCAAAATTTAAAAAAGGCCTCTGAAACTAAATCTTCAGAATCTTGATTCGAACTAACTTTCAATCGAACAAAGCGATAAATACTAGAAGCGTATTTATCATAAAATTTTACAAACTCCCTCTTTTTCATAATTACAAAACAAGGAACGTCCTTAAAAAGCACGTCCTTAAGGACGTATGTTTTAAGGAACGTCCTTAAAAAGCACGTCCTTGATTAATTCCTCTTTTAACCTTTCTTCAATATTCTTTCTGTAATCTTTTGAAGTACCACCCATAAGAATCAATTCTTTATCACAAAGCGTTCCATCACGCAAACCAATATAATCAGAATAACTTGACCATTTATAATCTTCTATTTTTTTTACTAAACCATCTTTAATAGGATTAAAGTGAATATAAAAAGAAACCTGTAAAAGATAATCATCTTTATTAACTTCTTTTTGCTTAAATCTACCCTGAAAAACATGCCCAACCTTATTGTATTTCCAATTAAAATTCATTGAATAACTAGTGTGAAGAGAAGCCATAAACTTACTAATAGACGCTTCTGAATTCTGACAAAGCAACAAATGAATATGATTAGGCATTAAACAATAACAAATAATGGAAATATTATGCTTTTCTTTATATTCCCTTAATTTTTCTAAATATTTAAGATAATCAGCATCTTCCAAAAAAATATTTTGCTTATTATTCCCACGGCTATAAATATGGAAATATCCTCCTTGATAAGAAACCTTATATTTTTCAAATTGAGTTAATCTCATAATATTAATTTTAAGGACGTATGTTTTAAGGACGTTCCTTGATTAAGTATAAAATATTTTAGATTTTAAGACAATAGAAAAAAACCCAACTCTTTGAGCTGGGTTCTTTGTTATAGAAATTGTGAATAACTGCTATCTATTCTTAATCTCCCAATCAAAGCCAATCTTAGGATCATCAAAAGGAATTCTTTCTTCATCTGGTTTTTTAGGATTATATGATTGATCAGTATGATAAAAAAGATCAGCTGGTTTATTACCTAAAACACGATAACCATGGGCTACCCCTGGAGGAATAGAAAGTAAAATAGGATTATCTTCTCCCATATAAAAAACACTTGTCTTCTTATAAGTAGGTGAATCCTTTCTTAAATCATGAAGAACTACTTGAGCTGTACCTGAAACAAAGAACCAAACATCAGTTTGTTTTTTATGCCAATGAAAAGCTTTGATTACTCCTGGATTAGCTCTAGTATAACTAGTTTGTTTAACTTTAATAAAAGTTTCTTCACCAAATTTAATTATTTCTGAAAAAAATCCTCTATCATCAAAATGTCTTTTAATTTGTTTTGTTTTAACTCCTTTAATCATATGTATAGCATAAACTATTTTATTATTCCAGGCAAATTAATAAAGGCAATGCTTTTAACATTGCCCTTTATTTTGGGTTGGTGGAGCTGGAGAGGCTCGAACTCTCTACCTACGAATTAAAATAAAATTCGTCGCTCTCCCACTGAGCTACAGCCCCACTATAATAAGATTGGATCCCCTAAAAACTAACCTACTGCCCTTTGTGAAAGATACTGTCTTTGGCTCTTCCATCGGGTCTTGGTTATTATAGGGGCATGTTTTTAAAAACGAACTAAAAACATAAACTAAAAACATAGTATTATATCCCTCTAAAAAAGTCAAGGATTTATGGTTCGTAAAAAATATTATTTTGATTAACAACTACTCCCTTATCTATATCTAAAACAGAAAAACTGCCATATCTAAAAAGAATATGATTTAATTCTCCGCTACTACCAGCTATAAATTTAATGTTTTTCCAATCACCAGCTTCTGGAACAGTATCAGAACCATCATTATTCGTATCTCCTCCATAATCATCGTCTTTAAGAGAAGTAAAGACAATTGGCGTGTTAGTTGCGCCTTGAGCAATTAAACTGCCTTCTATTAATAAAGAAGTATATGGTCTGTTTGATTTAATAACTGTCCCTAGTTCTAATGTTAAAACAGTTCCTGAAGCAACTGTTGGATAATCGCCTAAACCAGAAAAAAGAATATATGGCAAATCATTAGTCCAAGTTACATTCTGGCTAAAAACACTGTCCTGATGAACTATTATTCCATTTAAATTATTATCTAACGCCTGATTGCTGTTTAAAACAGGATAACTACTCTTAATCTTAATAGGATAATTATTATTAAAAAAAATATTATTAATAATAATAGGGGATGCTTGATTAATAATTTCTATGCCAATATCATTATTTTCAAATTCACAATTATTAATAGTAGGTGAACCACCATCAATAATTATCCCTGACAAAAAATTATTATTAAAAGCAGAATCAGAAATTGTAAAATTAGAATTAACCAACCTTATTCCATTATACAAACTATTACTAAAAGAAGAATTTTTAATTTCCACTAAACTATTATCTATTTTAACAATTTCCTTGATATTATTATAACCTCCATAACTTACTTGATATCCGCCGTATTCAAAATTAACATAATCCAAAACGGATTCTGTGCTGGTTGAATTGTCAAAAATAATACCTGACCAGTCGCCTGCTAATTGCGTTGTTGTTGCGGAAGTAAAAGTTATATGTTCGTTATTGGTTCCTTCTGCTTTTAATGTTCCTTTGATAATTAAACTTGGATAATATTTATTGGAACCCTTAATAATTACCCCTGGTTCAATAGTCAAAACTGCTCCGCTTTCCACCGTTGGATAAGCATTAGAATTTGATATTAAAATATAAGTATTATCATTTAATGTCCATGTAGTATCTTGAGTAAAACTAAAACTATCATCAATAATCGCAGCCTTATCTCCTTGTAAATTTTGAGGAGTCGGCCAATTACTTTCAATAAAATCGTTACTATTATTATCTGTATCCCAGCCATTAATTTGACGAGTTAATGTTTTGTTTGATATGACTGCCAAGACAGAATTTCTTTCGAGTACATAATCAACAGCACCCCATCCAATTGCGTCAATAAGTCCTTCTTTCGCTAATTCAGGAGTTGTTATTGAAGGATTTGAGGAAAAAATCGCAACTGATCCTTTTTGATAATGAAGTTGATCAGAAACATAAACCTGCCAATCGGCATCAACATAGCCATTGCTTTCTGGGTAACCGCTCAAACCAATTAAATAATATCCTTTTGGTGAAATACTTGCTCCATTAGGAAACCTCTCATTTAGATTAGGATTATTCCAATCCCTATTATAAGAAAAATATGACCAATACCAGCCAGTCATATCTATTGCTTGATCAGTAGGATTATATAATTCTACAAATTCATTAGATCCTAATTGAACTTCATTAATAATAACATAATTAGCTAAAGCACTAGGCGTAGTGCTAGCAATATTAGAAAGATCTGAAATATTACCTGCTTCATCTTTTGACTTAATAGCCCAATAATAGGTCTGCCCAAGAGTTAAATTGCTAATGGTTAAACTTTCTGTAGTACTGGCTGAAGAAGGTGTTAATTCGCCAATAATATCAGTTGACGAAGCCCAATTAAGCAAAGTAATTTCTGAAGAAGTAGCATATTTAATAATGTATTGATCAGCTCCAGGCGAAGTCCAAGATAAATTAATTGTTCCTCGGCTATCTCCCGAACTAGCTGACAAATCAGCAATAGCTGCTGGAGGAGTGGTATCTGGTTCTCCCTCCTCCGCTCCCGACGGAGCTTCGGCTGGCAAGGGTTCTGCTTCGTCCGCCGGAACCTCTGGCGTAGGAAGAACTTCTGGTTCTGTTTCAACCGAAGGCGCTCCGCTTCCACCAATAAAAAAGGGAAAGCCCATCGGTGGTGTAGGTTGAACAATTGGCTGACTTTTCTCTATTTCTTCTACTTCTTCTACTTCAAATTCTTCTTTAATTTCTTTGTCTACTATTAATTCTGGTATTATTAATTCTGGCTCAACTAAATCTATTGATTTCTCTATTATTGGTATTATTTCCTGTTCATTTAATTCTTCTTCAATTGTTTCTGATACTATTGATATTAAAATATGTTCTAAAGGGGTATATAAAGAAGAACTAATAGCAGCTTGTTGATCAGATTCAATATTTTTAAAAAATCCAATTATTTTATCTTTTGTTTGATCAATTTTTTCAACAATATATTTCCAGCTAATTGGACTAA
>JAHJUH010000002.1 GCA_018829245.1 Patescibacteria group bacterium
AATCCAAATATTTTTTTTCTTCTTTACTATCACTACTGCTACTTCCTTCAGATACCTCGCCAGTTACCACTTCACGAGCTACATCTCTGCCAGCATCTTTCCAAGCAATAACTTCTTTAACAATCTCACCTTGTTCTTTCTTTACTGCTCGGCCAACTAATTTATCTCTTATTTTATCACCTTCTTCTTTCCACTTATCTCCAATAGGCCGAATCAATGTCTGAATCCAAATATGTTCTCCTTCTTTTATTTTACTCATTGCTTCCAATAAAGAAGCTACTGGATCAATGCGATGTTCGTCTAAAACAATATCTTTATCAAAGTGAAGATAAGTCCTAATAGGATAAGCATCATCTTTAGTTAACATCAATTCTGTTCCATAAAGATCATAACCTTCATTAAATATGTCTTCTGGAACTGAATAAACATAATCATCAACCAAAGTAATTTCTGTTTCAGGGTATTGAGCGTAAATATGAGCTTCAACTAAATCTCTGTACATTAAAAGTGTTCTAATGAGGAAATGAATTTCTCCACCCTGACTTATTATTTCCAAACTAAACCACCTCTGCATCATTCCTTTTATATTTCTATCCCACCAATTAGGCGTTCCAGCAACACCATGCAAACCAGCAAAAAACTGCTCCATAGCCCGAGCTATCTTTTGTATGTCCTTAGGCGGCTTTATTTCTAATAAAATCCATTCCATTTCTTGAACATGCTTATTCCGAATATATCTTATCCATAAACTCCAAGCCAAGGCACCTAAAAAAAGGGGAATATAAATCCACCAGAGAGATATTAGAAATCTCACGATAACATAGAGAACAGCAAAAATAGTAGTAAGAATTTCTAAAAAAGGAGACATAAAGTGTCAGAAATAATTTTTAATTAAACTTATTATCTAGCCAATGTGTATTGACCATCTATATTTTTAACGAAATATTTCTTATTTTGAAGATTAATAAGCACAGTATTCTTTTTAACTAAGCGAGTTTTTAAAACCTCATCTAAGACATCATCTTTAGATAAAGAGCCATTTTCTTTTAATACTTGAGCAATAGCATCTTTAACAGTGCCTGGCTGATAACCCCATTCTCTTAAAGCATAAGTTCCTCTACCAACTAAAACAAAGCGATCATCTTTAATTAATTCATTATGAACTGTTTGGGCTTGAGCTAAATTAGAACCTAATCCAGCTTGATTAATTAATTCAGCTACTTTTCTAAAATGTAATGGTTGTTCTTGATCTTTTAAAATAAGATAGGCTTTATCTTTAGCGCCTCTAGGATTAATTTCTGGCCATTTAATCAAGCCAAATTGCCCAAAACTGTTTTGATCAATTTGTTTAGTAACATCAAGATAAGAAGATAAAGCTTTTTTAGGCAAATCAACGCCATATTCCTTAAAAGAGCTTAAAACATAATTAAGAGAAGCAGGTTTTCTTTCCTTTTCCATTTTATTAACTAATTGATCAATTAATTTATCAGCTTGATTTAAAGCTTCTTGAGAATTAGTCCAAAGAGCATGAAATTTATCTGATTCAACAAAACGATGATATGATTCACCTAAAGTTAAAGAAAGAAAAAGAGCTCCTTTAGCTGGAGAAGAAGAATCAGTTTTAGCTAAAGAAGACAATAATCTTTCTTCTTTAGCAATTCTTCCTTCTTTATTTAAAAAATTGTCAATTAAATAAAAACACGGCTTAAGAATATTAATCAAAACTGGTTTACGCAAATCAGAAAAAGCGGCTTCCTCTATTTGCCGAACCCGCTCTCTAGTAATGCCATATTTCTGACCAATTGCTTCAAGAGTTTTCCTTTCGCCGTCTTTAAGACCAAAACGAAGATAAATGATATCTCTTGTTCGTTGATTAGAAATATTCTTAAGAACTTGATGAATTAATTTTTCGTATTTTAAACTTTTATCCATAACAATATGAGCCTAACACACTATTATATATACGTCAACCCAATTCTTCTACAGGGTCAACCATTATCTGTATTTCCTCTTTTGCCAAACAACAATTAAAGAACTAGTTATAAAAATTGATGAATAAGTACCAATAATTATTCCAATTATTAAAGCCAAAGAAAAATATTTAATACTCTGACCGCCTAAGAAAAATATTGCTAAAAGGACAAACAAAGTTGTTATAGCTGTATTCAAACAACGAGTTAAGCTTTGATTAACACTCTTATTTATTACTTTTTTAAAATCAGTCCAATTAGTTCTTAAAAGATTTTCACGAGCCCGATCAAAGATAACAATACTATTATTAACTGAATAACCTAAAATAGTTAAAAAAGCAGCTACAAAAGAGAGATCAATTTCTATTGCTTTAAAATGACTAAAAATAGAGAAAAAACCAATAGTAATAAAGAGATCATGAAATAAAGCTATAATAGCAACTAAACCATATTGCCAAGAAGCTATTGGCTGAGAAACTTTTCTAAAAGCCCAGGCAATATAAATAACAATAAAAATCAAAGATAAAATAATAGCCCAATAAGCTTTACTTTTTAATTCCTGGCCAATTAAAGGACCAATTGATTCAAATCTTTTTTCAATAATCTGACCTTGCCCAATTTTCATTAAAATATTTTGATGAGTTTCTTCATTAATATCTTTTAATTTTAAAATTAATCCCTTTTCTTCAGTTGGCTGAAAATTAATCTGGCCTAATTCAA
>JAHJUH010000046.1 GCA_018829245.1 Patescibacteria group bacterium
CAATAATTCCAAGTAAAGTAGCTGGCAAAGCGCTTGATTGAACTATTTGTTTTGCTTTTTCTGTTAATTTTTCTTGCCTTTTGCTATTTACTGGCGCTACTTCGCAAACTCCCGGCTTATAAACAATAAAGTTCCTAATTTGCCAAATACCAGCTCCTAAGGCAATTATACCAATGATTATCCTAGTTAAACCAACATAACTAATAGCTAAAAATAAATTAAGCCAAGCTGTTAAAAGTAAAAAGTAAACTGCGCCTGAAGCAAGAATAAAAGTTCCGCCCACTAACCACATTTTTTTCCGAGACTTAACATTAACCAATAAAGCAATAAGGAAGAGTAAAACCCACATTGCGCAAGGATTAAACCCATCCAAAGCTCCTACTACTACAGTCAAAATTGGCAAAGATAATTTAGAAAGATTAATTTGCCCAATAAAAGGATAATTAATAATCTCATCTTTTTTTTCTTTTTTCTCGCAATTTAATTTTTCTAAAGGATTAACACATACCTCTATTAAACAATTCTCAACTGCTTTTTCAATAGTTTTACCAGTAATTTCGTCATTTAAATAACCGATAATTGCTTTGTCTCCGATAAATATGGCTGGCACCATAACCACCTCTTCTTCTTCACAAGATTTAAGAAATTCAAGCAATAATTTAGCATTATCCTTATTACTATAAACTTCGTATGCATTCATTTTAATTGAAGGATATCTCTCTTGAAGATCCTTTAAAAAAACTTCTGCTTTTTTGCAATGAGGACAAGTGCTGCCATAGAAAAAATAAATATCTACTTGATTATCTTCTTGAGCAAAAGCAAAATTAGCTAATCCAAAGAAAATAAAACTTATTAAAATTAAGATGATAAATTTTTTCATAATTAACTCTAAGGAACGTCTTTAACTCTAAGGAACGTCTTTAAAATATTACGTCCTTTGCAAAGGACGTATATTTTAAGGACGTTCCTTGATTTCCCCTCCTCCAAGACAAACATCTCCTTGGTAAAAAACCGCCCACTGACCTGAAGTAATTGCTTTTTGCGGATTATCAAAAACTAATTTTTTACCACCTAAATAAAGCTTGGCTGGAGATAATGGTTGATTAAAACGAATCTTAGCTTCAACTTTAATTGCTTTTTTTGGCGCTTGACCGGAAATAAAGCTGGGGTTTAAAACAATAACTGTTTCCTTAAAAAGACCTGGATCATCTTTTTGATTAGTTACAATAAGTTGATTCTTTTCTATATTAAAACCAATCACCCACCAAGGGCCATTTGGAACTATAATTCCTCTGCGCTGCCCAATAGTATAGAAATGCAATCCCTGATGCTGGCCTAAAATATTATTTTTTTGATCAATAATTTCCCCTGGTTCAAATCCAATTTCTTCTTCTAAATAAGAGATTATTGATTGTTTAGCTACAAAACAAAGATCCTGACTCTGTTTTATCTTGCTAAAAAAATCAAAACCTTCCTTCTTAGCTATTTTATAAACTTCTTCCTTGGTATAATTCCCCAACGGAAAAACTATATTCTTTAATTGTTTTTGATTTAAAAGACAAAGAAAATAGCTTTGGTCTTTTTTTTCATCTTTTCCTTTAAGAAGCTCATATTTCTTTATTTCTTTGTTTTCTCTTACTCGGGCATAATGGCCAGTAGCTACATACTTAATTCCCTTTTTCTTTGCAAAATCAAATAATTTGCTAAATTTCACCAAACGATTACAAACCAAACAAGGATTAGGAGTTTTCTTTTCCTTAAGAACTCTTAAAAAATATCCAATTACCTTTTCTTTAAAATCAAGCTGTTCATCAATGATATAATATGGAACATTTAATTTCTTGCAGATTTCTCGGGCAATGTTAAATGATTCTGCTGAACAACAAACATTTTCTTTAAGAATGTTTCTTTTATTCTCCCAAATAGAATATTTCAATGAAACGCCAATTGGTTGATATCCTTGCTTTTTTAACAATAATAAAGAAATCGAGGAATCAACCCCACCTGAAAGACCTACAACTACTTTTGTTTTGTTATTTACTTTCATTTATTAAACGCTTTGGCGAATTTTGGCACTACCTGTTTTTTTCTAGAAATAATTCCATCAAGATATACCCGTCCTCTTTTTATTTTAGCGCCTAAAGCTTCTTCAAGTTTAGCTTGGTCCTCGCTACTGGTTAAAAATAATGAACCCTCTTTGATAATATCAGTGAGTAATAACAATACAGAGTGATAGCCGTCTTTTTCTCTTAATTTATCAAGTTCAACTAAAAGCTCCTCCTTTCTTTCAGAAAACTCGCCTAAATCAATGGTCTCTACCTGCCCAATGCCAATTTTTCCAACCTTAAAATTAAAATTCTTAAAATCGCTTTTAATAATTTCTACTGCCTTCAAGGCCTTAACACTGGAACGAACCTTAAACAATTCCTTGCCCAAGGCCTGCCAATCTTTAATTCCTGCTAATTCAGCTAATTTTTCAATTATTTTCTTGTCTTTTTCAGTACAAGTTGGTAATTTGGCAATAACAGTATCTACTAAAATAGCTGAAAGCATCAAGCCGGCTAAATTTTCAGATAGTTCAATATTTTGAGCAAAATACATATGAGCAATAATGGAACAAGTGGCTCCTAGTGGCTCAACCATAAATGTTATTGGCTGACCATATTTAAAATCAACTTTATGATGGTCTAAAACCTCTAATAAATTAGCTTGTTCAATGCCATGGACAGATTGAGAGAATTCATTGTGATCGACTAAAATAACATTTTGATCTTTAGCGTTTTCTAAAACTGGCGGCTTTTCAAAAACAAATTTTTTTAAAGCAAATTCAGTTTCCTTGTTTATCTCTCCAGCCAAAGCAGGCTGATATTTGTCTGTTTTCTCTATCCTGTTCTTAAAAACAGCATAACTAATGGCCGAGGCCACGCTGTCTAAGTCCGGAGGCATATGACCGATAATATAAACTTTATTTTGCACCATAGTTTTATTTTACATATCTTTTTAAGTTTTGTCTATTATTTTTAAAAAATACCACTAGGTCGTTTTTTCAACCTAGTGGCATTATCACTTTTTGAATCTTCTTAAAAACCTACTAGCAATATTGCTTAAAATAAATATCATTGCCATAGAAATAAAAATCTGAGCAATGAAAAACGCAAATTCAATTCGATCATTGCCAATAAGAATACCTGCTTGATTAATACGTTTTCCTGTGTAAAAAACTAAAAACAAACTAATAATAATTATTATCACAGCAAGCAAAAATGCAAGTCCATATATTCTAAGCTTATATACTCCAGAAAAATCACTATTTTTTTTCATTGCCTTACCTCCTTATTTGTTTTGTGTTAAAAGAACTTATTCCTTTCTCATTGCTTCAACTGGACTTAATTGAGCTGCTTTGCGAGCTGGATAAATACCAAAAATTAATCCAATAGCCATAGAAACAAAGAAAGCTGCTGCAATAGCCACCCATGAAATATCCATTGGCCAACTGCTTAGTCCTTGGGTTCTAACTATTAAACTGCCTAGTAAAAAATTACCTATTCCTAAAACAATCCCAATCACTCCACCTAAAATAGTAATGATCAAACTCTCAATTAAAAACTGCCAAAGAATATTTTTCTTAGTTGCGCCTAATGATTTGCGCAATCCAATTTCATGAGTTCGTTCACTAACTGAAACTAGCATAATATTCATAATACCAATTCCGCCGACTAATAAAGAAATAGCTGCTAAAAATCCTAAAAGAAGATTTAAAACAACGCTCATTTCCTGAACCTGACTTATAACTTCTTCCATAGTAGTGATCTGAAAATCATCTTTAGCTGGATCTTTAATATTATGATGACGACGAAGTAATTGAGAAATTTCCTCAATTGCTTGAACAGAATAGCTTTCATCTTTAATAGTTAAAATTATCTCTAACAGATAATCAATTCCTAAAACCTCTTTAAGAGCTGTCTCAATAGGAATATACATAAAATCATTCATATCAACTCCGCCAAATGAAAAACCTCCCATTGGTTCTAAAGTACCAACAACTTTAAAACTTTGACCTTTTAATTTAATTTTCTTGCCGATAGGATCTATTGGCCCAAAAAAATCTTCTGTTAAATTACTCCCTAAAACAGCTACTTTAGCTAATGTCTCATCTTCTGTGTCAGTAAAAAAACGTCCCTTATCTACTTTAGCTGTTCTCATTACTAAAGGAAAATCAGCATTAGCTCCAAAAAGTAAAACTTTTTTTTCTTTATCCTTATAAACAGCCCATTCTTGAGCAAAGGTTTCTCCAGTTACTGCTTCAATATATGGAAATCTTTCTTTATCTTTAAGCGCTTTAATATCTTTTATCTTAAGAGTTGTTATCTTAACTCCCTGCATTATAGAAATAGCTGATCCAACCTCGCTTGCTTCTGGTATTTTAACTGCAATATCAAGTATGCCTGGCCCAAATGCTTCAATTTCATTGGTAACAAATCCTTTTAAGCTTTGCCCCAATGAAAGAATAATTACCACAGCTGATACTCCAATAACAATTCCTAAAATAGAAAAAAAACTGCGTAGTTTATTCGCTTTTAAAGCAATGATTGATTGTTTGATTATAGAGAATATGTTCATACTTATAAGGTCCGACCTTGGTTATATTGGTTACTCATACCTTAATGCTTCAATTGGATTTAATTTAGAAGCGCGATTAGCTGGCCAAAGGCCAAATATCAAACCAACACTAACAGCAACTGTTGTAGAAATAACAACAGAAAAAGGCGTCACAATAAATCGCCAATCATAACCAAAATATTTAACTCCAATAGATATAACTAAAGCAATTAAAATTCCTAAAATAATCCCTATTATCCCTCCAATTAAAGTCATAATACCGCTTTCTATTAAAAACTGAATTAAAATATCTTTTCTTCTGGCTCCAATTGCCTTGCGCAAACCAATTTCTCTAGTTCTCTCATTAACAGCCACAAACATAATATTCATAATACCGATTCCACCGACTAACAAAGAAATAGCTGCTACAGCTACTAAAAACATTTTAAGCGCTTGGGTAATTGAACCTAAAATATCTAAGGCTTGAGCAGTACTTTTAACTCCAAAATCATCTTTAGCTGGATCCTTAATATGATGTTGATAACGAACCGTTGATTTAACCTGACTAATAGTTAAATCAATATTCTCTGGCTTATCAACTTTAGCCCGAATAAATGTTAAATGATCAACACCTAAAAGAAGTTTTTGGGCTGTTATTAAAGGAACAAAAACTTGTTCATCTTGATTTTGAAAAGTAACTACTCCTCTTTCTTTCATAACGCCAATAACTTTAAAACTAACCTGATTTATTTTAATCCTCTTATTAATCGGATCATCTTGTCCAAAAAGTTCTTCTTTTACTTTACTTCCTAAAACAACTACTCTATCCATTCCATTAACTTCCTCTGATTTAATAAATCGGCCAATTTCAACTGACGTATCTTCAACTGATGTATATCCTGAAGTAACACCAGTATAATCAAAACTTTTTGATTTATTAAAATAACTTATTGTGCCTTGTCCTTTAATATACGAACAAACTGCCACAATATATGGCAGTTCTTCTATTGCCAAAGCATCTTCATGTTTAAGAGTAGTTATTTCAATGCCAAAAGCAGAAGCTGGCGGACCAGCCTCATCAGCAGCTCCTGGCAAAACACCAATTAAATTACTTCCCATAGCGCTAACTTGAGATAAAAGCAAATCCTGAGCTCCTGCTCCCACAGCCATAATTGAAATCACTGCGGCTACTCCAATAACAATACCTAACATTGTTAAAAAAGAACGGCTCTTTTGCAAGAGTAAATTATCAAAAGTTAATTTTAAAACATTAAATAGATACATAAAACCAATTTAAGGACTGTCCTTTCTATCATATCAAGGAACGTCCTTAAAATATACGTCCTTTGCAAAGGACGTATATTTTAAGGACGTTCCTTGGGTTTATTTAGCTGCATGTTGATTAGCTACTCTTTGATCAGAAATAATTCGGCCGTCTTTTAAAATTATAATTCGCTGAGCGCATTCAGCCACATATTTTTCATGAGTAACCATTAAAATAGTATGACCTTCTTCATTTAAATCTTGTAAAACTTCCATTACTTCTTGGCCTGATTTGCTGTCTAAATTACCAGTTGGTTCATCAGCTAAAATTAAGCGCGGCTGATTAATTAAAGCTCTTACAATTGCCACTCTTTGCTGTTCTCCGCCAGAAAGCTGATTAGGACGATGATTAATCCGATGAGATAAACCTACTTTATCTAAAAGCTGTCTAGCTTTTTCCTCAGCTTCTTTACTATCTATATCTGGAGTATAAATAGTTGGCAAAAGAACATTATCTAAAACAGAGGTTCTAGCCAAAAGATTATATGATTGAAAGATAAAACCAACTTTTTGATTTCTAATTTGAGCTAATTTATCATCATCAAATTCACTTATATTCTCCTTATCAAAAAAATATTCTCCAGATGTTGCTCTGTCTAAAAATCCGATTATATGCATTAAGGTTGACTTTCCTGAACCAGAAGAGCCCATTACTGCAATAAACTCTCCTTGTTTGATATCAAAAGAAACCCCGTGTAAAGCCGGGGTAACCAATTCTTCATCAATATAATCTTTGGTAATGTTTTCTAATTTTATTAACATAAAATTATCTCTCTATAATCACCTCTTGATTCTCTTCTAATCCGCTAAGAATTTCTACCCTTGTTTCTCCTTCTAATCCAATAGTTATTGTCTTCTCTTCTCGCTTTCCATCTTCCATAACTATAACATATTTCCGTCCATCTATTTCCTTAATGCTGTAATAAGGGAGATACAAAATATTTTCTTTTTTATCTGTTTCAATATCTAAATTAACTGTCATGCCTGATTTAATCCTTTCATCTTCTACGTCAAAAATAGAAGTTGTCTTGTAATAAATCACTCCGGAAACAATTGTTTCAGCTGGGTCAATTTTAACAATCTGGCCAGTAAATTTTTCATCTGGTCCTAAGGCATCTAATGTCATATCTATTCCATCCCCTAAATTAACTTTTGAAATTTCTGTTTCTGAAATATTAGCTTCAATTTGAAAATTACCTGTGCTAATCATTGAAATAATTATTAAATTAGCTTGAGCTGTTTCTCCTTCTTCTTTATTTATGACAGTAATAACTCCATTTGTTGGAGCTTTTAAAATGGTCTTATTGATTTTTTCATAAATCTGAAGGATATTTGCTTGAGCTTGATTAACTTCTGCCTGAGCTAAATCAATATCAGTTTGCCTGGGACCAGCTTTTTTCAAAGTCAATTCATCTTTAGCTTTATTAAGATTGGTTTTAGCTGTATTTAAATTAGCTTCTGCTGTATTAATATTTGCCTGATTAGTTATTTTAGTTGAACTAATTGATTGTTCAGCTGAAGTTAAATTAACCAATTGATTATCAATACTAGCTCTTTCTGTATCAATACTTGTTTCATCAGCTGATGAAACTGAATTACTAACACTTGGGTCATCTAAAGCTGCTCTCAAATAAGCTAAAGCGTTCCTAGTGCTAATAACAGCTGTTTTTATTGAATTTAAAGCTGAATCAATATTATTATGCATAGGGTTATTATCAGCTACATCTAAATAATCTTCAGCTATAGATAAATCATTTTTAGCCACGCTTTCTTTGTCTTTAACAGCAATAGACAATTGACTGCTGCCATTAAAATAGTTTTTTCTAACTCCAGCAAAAATTATTAATAAGGCCTGATCAGTTACTGTATAAGCTGTTTTAACAGAATCTAAAGCATCTTCATAAGCAACATTTAAATCATTATCTACATCAGCTTGAGCATCAATTAATGCTTGTTCTTTGTTAAATACCTCTATTTGAGTATTATCAACTGCTGCTTGATAAACTTGAATATCTTCTGGCCTGCTGCCAGCTAAGGTCTGGGCTAATTTTGCTTGAGTAATATCTAAAGCTGCTTGATTAGATTTAAGCTGAGCATTTAATTCAGCTGTATTTAATCTAATTAAAACCTGATCAGTTGAAACTCTATCGCCAACTTTTGTTTCAATCCTGCTTATTTTCCCTTGATTTTCAAATTGCAAATCTATTTGCTTGGCTGGAATAACTGTGCCAGTAACTGAAACATTCTGAATAACATCCCCTCTAGAAACAACTTCTGTGGTATAGGGCAGTTCTTTTTCTCCAAAGATTCCTTGATAAGCAAAATAAAGGCCTATTAGACCAATAATAATACTGATAACAATAATTATTTTCTTTTTCATAACTTATAATTTAATTAATTTCATAAATAATACTAACTGTAACTTCAATTTTATTTTGACCTGTTTCTATTTGTGGGGCTTCAATTGCTCCACCTCCGCCAATACCAACTGATTTTTCCATCATATAATCATAATTAGGCAATTGACTGCCTTCATTAAAATCAATAATTCTTCCTAAGCTTACTCCTAATTGATTAGCTAATTTTTTAGCTTTATCTTTAGTTTTATCAATTGCTTCTTTTCTAACCTGCTCTTTTAGTTCATCTTCATCGTCAATGGTAAACTGCAAACTACTAACTTGATTAGCTCCAGCACCTGTTGCTTTTTGAATAATTTCCCCTATTTTATCTAAATCACGAATTTTAACTTGAAGAGATTGAATTATTTCATAACCAGCTAAAACCTGCCTGCCAGAAGGATAAACAAGATCGTCTCTGATATAATCATAGCGAGGATAAATATTAAAATTCACTGTTTTTAAATCTTCTTTTTCAACTCCTGCTTCTTTTATTGAATCAATAACTAAATTCATTTGCTTTGTGTTTTCAGTCATGGCTTGAGCCACAGTCTTTTTTTCAGTTTTAACTGAAAAACTTATTAAAGCTAAATCTGGTTTGGCATATATCTCGGCACTATCAGAAACAACAATGGTACTTCTTGACTCAATTTCTTCTCCAATGTATTTCCCTTGTTTAATCTTATTCTGAATATCAACAATTCCTGAAATGGTTAATATAAATAAGAAAGCAATCAATACTTTAGCTAAAAGAATAAAAATAAAGTGGTGTTTATCTTTTGAATAAATTTTTTTTAAAAATTCCATATTAATTTCCTTTCTTTTATTATCTAATCGCCTTTAAAAATGGCTGAATTATTTTATCGACAAATTCTAAACAACTTTCTCTGTCTAAATAAAACCAGCCAATAAAAGCAATTATTAAAATAAGGATTAAAATTCCTAAAAATGAACGACTGATAAAAAGACGAAAAAATTTACTAATCCAAAGTTTTCTTTCTGATTTTTCCATTTTATCTAATTTTTCTTCTAAGCTAAAATCATAATATTTGTAAAATTCAACCTTATCTATTAAAAATTTCTTGAGATTATCTTGATAAAATCTGCTATCAGGATTTTGTTCTAATAATAGCAAAAGACCAGCAAATTTAATTGCTTC
>JAHJUH010000047.1 GCA_018829245.1 Patescibacteria group bacterium
GGAGGATCAAAAAACATCCAAAAAGCAAAAACCGCTATTAAAAAAGCTCGCAAAGGAAGATATACAATTTGTCCTTGCAAGCACATTCCTACCATAGAAGAGATTAACAGAAAACCCTTTAATTGTTCTGAATGTGGACAATCTTTTATTTAATGACCGGGTGGGCATATGCTCTCTCGAGAGCCCGCTCATTAGATAAGGTGGGGGCAAAACAAAATTTTGCCTAAATAAAAAGCCGGGGAATCAAACGATTCCTCGGTTTTTCTATTTCCCTATTTTACTTCCTGCTTTGGCGTAACCCAAAATCCCATATACTTACCTAACATTAAACGAGTCTGGGCTTCTAATCCTGGAATAGCTCCAAGAAATAAGATGGTAAAAGGCACTAAAATCCATTGAACAACCATTCCTAAATGATTAATTATTCCATATTTTTTAGGTCTTTTTGGTAATAATAAAGTGCTGTAAATAGCTGATCCAATTAAACCAATCATGGCTAAAGTCATTAAAGTTCGAGTAACTCGAGGTAAATTATATGATAAAAGAGTAACATTAAATTTATCTCCTCCTAAAAACAAAGGTAGCCAGCCAAGAATGAATATAAGGATGGCATTAGTTGCCCAAGACCAAAATCCTTCTATTTGAATCCAAGTCCAATGAAATTTCTTTTGCAAGGAAATTTTTTTATTCTTTAAAAATCCAAATGTTAGAAAAGGAATGTTTTCTGATCCCCAACCCCAGCGTCTTTGCTGTTTATAAACATTAGTAGCTGTTTTCCAAAAAGTCTGCGCTAAATTAGCATCCATTGAAACTGGATAATTCAAAGGAACTACTTTGTAATCCCCATTATAATAAAGCAAACATTGCCAGAAAACCCTTGAATCTTCAGAAACAATACTAGTTGTCCAAAAATCAATATCATTTAAAGTTTTAAAGCTTAATGCTTGGGAAGAAAAAGTAGAAAGCCGTTCTGGCCTCTGTTGCTGAATCATCTGCCAAAAAGTTCCTGAAGTAGCTACTACTCGGGAAATAGAAGGCGCTTCCCAAATATTATTATTATAAACTGGAATTGGCTGGTAACTCGTTTGAGTTGGTTTTTCAGCTGTTAAATAATAATAGGTTAAGCAAGAAAAATATTTTGGGAAAATCTGGGTATCAATATCAAAACAAGAAACAACAATATTTTCATAAGGAATTTTTTTATCCCGCCCGGCAGGGCAGGCATCAATAATATCTTTTTTAGCTTGCTTAGCCATCCATGTAATATTAGCTGCTTTGCCAGCTAATTCACCTACAATATCTTGAGGATGAGTAGTAATTAAAAATTTATAAAATTGATCGCCAAATTCTTCTTTAATTCTCTGAGCTATATCTTGAGCTGGCTGTCCAGCTCGTTCTTCAGCTCCTAAAACAACAATTATTTTATCTTTAGGATAATCTGAATTAATAATTGCCTGAAAAGTTTCTCTAGCTACTTCAAATGATTCATTGTAAAAAGGAAGAATGACTAAATGATAAACATCCTGCCAGTCCTTATTCTTAACTGATTTAACTTTCTCCAACCAATTAATCTTTATCTGTTTTTTCATTTTATAATAACTAAATCTTAAATGCACAGAAAGATAAACTGTTTTTAACAGCCAATAAACATCAAAAGCGATAATAAAGAAAGCAACCCAGATTGGCTGAAGCCAAGATAAAAAAACAACGCCTAATAGCGTTAACCAAGACAAAGCCCCTGGCATAATTTCAAAAGCCCGATAAATCAATCTTTCTTTCGGGCTTTTTAAATCACTAGCTTTACCTATTTTTAAATAATATTTATCTGAGGAAAGCATAAATTAGTAGCCCCACGGGGAATCGAACCCCGGTTGCAGGAATGAAAATCCTGCGTCCTAACCACTAGACGATGGGGCCATCTATTGTCACATCATACAACTTAAGCTATTATTTGTAAAGATATGAATATTTTAGGAATTGAAACATCTTGTGATGATACTGGAATTGCTTTAGTAGAATGCGACAAAAAAAATTGTCGTATTTTATCTAATGTAGTTTCTTCACAAATAAAGGTACATGCTCCCTATGGTGGAGTTGTGCCTAATTTAGCTGCCCGAGCACACTTAGAAAATATTGGGCTTTGTTTAAAACAAGCTTTAAAAAAAGCTAAATATCCTAAAATTGATTTGATTGCTGTAACCAATGGACCTGGCTTAATTCCTTGTCTTTTAGTAGGAGTTAATTTTGCCAAGGCCTTAGCTTATGCCTGGAAAAAACCAATTATAGGGATTAATCATATCGAAGGACATATTTATGCTAATAATCTTAAAAACTTCCCTATTCTTTGTTTAATTGTTTCTGGAGGACATACTCAATTAATTTTAATGAAAGATCATGGAAAATATGAATTAATTGGACAAACAAGAGATGATGCAGTTGGCGAGGCCTTTGACAAAGTAGCTAAATTATTAGGCCTGAGCTACCCAGGCGGCCCAATTATTTCTGAAAAAGCTGAAAAGGGAAATCCACAAGCATTTGATTTGCCCCGTCCAATGATAAATACAAAAGATTTTGATTTTTCTTTTTCTGGATTAAAAACTGCTGTGCTCTACGAAACTAAAAGAAAAAAGAAATTTTCTGAAGAATATATTAATGATATGGCAGCTTCATTCCAACAAGCTGCTATTGATGTTTTAATTAATAAAACAATTAAAGCAGCTAAAAAATATAAGCCAAAGACAATTATTTTATCTGGCGGCGTAGCTGCTAATCAGGAATTAAAAAAACAAATGAAAGAAATAATTAAAAAGGAATTGCCAAAAACTCAATTTAGTATTCCAGATTCTAAATTATGCACTGACAATGGAGCAATGATTGCTATAACTGCTTATTACAAAAACAAACCAGCTTTGTTTAAAAGCTGGGTTAAAATTAATGCAAATGCAAATTTAAAATTATAACAACCTACTTCCAAAAACTTATACCAACAACCAACTCTCCGATTGTTGAATAATTGCCAGTCAATACAGCATTCCTTAAAAAAACCGTTAAGCGTTCCATAATCTTCTTCTTAGCGCTTTGCGGAATAACTGTATCCCAACTAACCAATTTTAAGGGCTGGCCTGTTTCCTCAGATATAATTTCTGAAATAATACTAAATGCTTCCTGTGTTTTTTGATTCATTTGATCCTCCTTGAAAAAAAACAGTTAATAAGATATATTTAAGAAATAGAAAGAACTAAATTTATTTTTAAACAATAACACGTAAGTTAATAAATGTCAAAAGAATTATCTAAAACATACAATCCAGAAGAAAATGAAAAAAAGATTTACCGAAAATGGGAAAAATCTGGTTTTTTTAATCCTAACAAATTAAAATTAAAAAAGAATAGCAAACCATATACCATTACTATTCCCCCTCCTAATGTAACTGGTGAACTTCATATGGGCCATGCTATGAATGCTTTTATTCAAGATGCTTTAATTCGCTGGAAAAGAATGCAGGGGTATAAAACCCTATGGCTACCTGGAACTGATCATGCTGGAATTGCTACTCAAAATGTAGTTGAAAAAAATTTAAAAAAACAGGGATTAACTCGTCATAAGCTTGGCAAAAAAAAACTTCTTAAAGAAATCTGGGTCTGGAAAGATAAATACGGTAATTTAATTCTGGAACAATTAAAAAGATTAGGCTGTTCATGTGATTGGTCACGAACAGCTTTTACTATGGACCCTGATTATCAAAAAGCAGTTAAAGCTGCTTTTCTCCATTTCTATAACAAAGGATGGATTTATCAAGGAAAAAGAGTAGTTAATTGGTGTCCTAGATGCCAAACAAGCTTATCTGATTTAGAATTAGAGCATAAGGAAGAAAAAAGTCATTTATGGTATATTAAATACCCTTTAGTCAAGCCAATTGGAACAAAAAAACATATTACTGTTGCCACAACTCGGCCAGAAACAATGCTTGGCGATACAGCAGTAGCAGTTCATCCTAATGATAAAAGATACAAAAAGTTTATTGGACAAAAAGTAATTTTACCATTAACTAACAGAGAAATACCTATTATTGCTGATTCAATTCTTGATCCTGAATTCGGCACTGGCGCATTAAAAGTAACTCCAGCTCATTCCATGATTGATGCAGAAATTGCTGAAAAACATAATTTGCCAGCAATTCAAGTTATTAGCGATAAAGGACGGATGACTAAAAAAGCTGGTCACAAATTTGCCAGCTTAACTGTCTTAGACGCTCGTGAAAAAGTTATCAAAGAATTAAAAAAGAAAAAACTATTAGAAAAAACAAAAGATTATACTCATCAAATTCCTCGTTGTTATCGCTGTGATTCAGCTATTGAACCGTTAATCAGCCCGCAATGGTTTTTAAAAATGGATAATTTAGCTAATCAAGCAATTAAAGCAGTTAAAAGCAATAAAATTAAATTTCATCCTAAACGCTGGGAAAAAGTATACTTTGATTGGTTAAAAAACATTAAAGATTGGTGTATTTCCCGCCAGATTTGGTGGGGGCATCAATTGCCTATTTGGCAATGCCAAAATAAAAAAACAGAATATTTTGCTTCAGATAAAACACCAAAAGAATGCTCTGTTTGCAATAAATGCAAACCAGAACAAATTGAAGATGTTTTAGACACTTGGTTTTCTTCAGCTTTATGGCCTTTTGCTACTTTAGGCTGGCCTAAGCAAACCAAAGATTTAAAAGAATTTTATCCAACTAATACTTTAAGCACGGCTCGTGATATTATTAATCTCTGGGTTGCAAGAATGATTTTTTCAAGCACAGAATTAATTGAAAAAACACCTTTTCAAGATGTTATTATCCACGCCACTATTTTTGCAAAAAACGGACAAAAAATGAGCAAATCATTAGGCACTGGCGTTGATCCTTTAGATTTAATTGAACAATACGGATCTGACGCCACTCGCTTTGGTATGCTTTACCAAGCATTAATCAATCAAGATATTCTTTTTTCTGAAGAAAATATTTTAATGGGGAAGAAATTTGCTAATAAGGTATGGAATGCAAGCAGATTTGCATTAATGCAAATTAATAAAGAAAAAATTAAAATTCCTGATAATCCTAATTGGAAAAAAACCACTAAAGCTGACAAAAAAATTCTTAAACAATTAAACATTACTACTAAAAAATTAGATTCCTATTTAGAAACTTTTCAATTTGGCAAAGCTACTCATTTGCTTTATGATTTCTTCTGGCATGATTTCTGTGATAAATATATTGAATCAGCTAAAAAACAAGACAACGCGCAAACCAAGCAAATTCTAGCATATGTTTTATTAAATTCTTTAAAACTACTTCATCCTTTTATGCCATTTGTTACAGAATCAATTTACCAACAACTTCCTTTTAAAGAAAAAGAGTTTTTAATGATAGAGAACTGGCCTAAATAATTATGCAATATCTTTTTTACATCTTACTTGGTCTTTTGCCAAGTTTAGTCTGGCTATCTTTTTATTTAAAAAAAGACAAGCATCCTGAATCTAATTCAATAGTTTTAAGAATTTTTATTTGGGGAATGCTTTTAGCTCCTCTAGCTATTATCTTTGAATTAATTTTAATTTGGCTGCTTAATCCTAATTCTAATCCTTTAGATCTTTTATCCCAAACATACCAAGCTAGTTTCATCAAAATTATTTTAGCCGCTACATTAATTCCTGCCTTGGTTGAAGAATATTTAAAATATTCAATTGTTTGGCATAGGTTCCTTAAAAAACCAGAATTTGACGAACCAGTTGACACTATGCTATATTGTATTATAGCTGGCTTAGGTTTTGCTTCTGTGGAAAATCTGCTTATTCTTTTTAAAATCCCTTTTCCAGATATTGGAAAAGCTTTTACTACAATAGGATTCCGTTTTTTAGGAGCAACTTTAGTTCATGCCTTAGCTTCAGGAATAGTTGGATACTGGCTAGCTCAAGGATTGCTCAATATTAAAAAAAGAAAAAGATTTATTTTAACCGGTCTAACTATTGCCATTATTTTCCATAGTTGCTATAATTATCTTGTTATTACTATACTTAATCAAAGAACATATAATGAAAAGCTATTCTTTGTTTCTGTTATTACTGTTCTTCTAATTTCAACAACATTTCTTGTTTCATATTATTTTAAGAAATTAAAACAACAACAATCTATTTGTAAAACTAATTAATAATCTACTAAATTTATGAATAAAAAATCATCATTTTTTGAAAAATTAACAGGAGCTAGTTGGTCAGACGAAGATATAAAAAATAAAAAAGATTCTTTTGAAAAAAAACCTGAAAAGGTAAAATTTAAAAAAGATAAATCTAAAGGAAAATTAAAAGCTATTAAAAAAACTTTTATGAAAGAAAAACCTTTTATTCCTAAAAAAGAAAAATCTGAAAAAGAAACAGAAGAATGGTTAAGCGAATCAGAAGGCCAATTAACCATTGATGTCTATCAAACCCCTAATGAAATAGTTATTAAATCAACTATTGCTGGAGTAAAACCAGAAGATATTGATATTTCTATGACTAATGACATGATTACTATCAAAGGAAATAGAGAAAAAGATGATCAAGTTAAAGAAGAAGACTATTATTACCAAGAATGTTACTGGGGCCCTTTTTCCCGCTCAATTATACTGCCAGTTGATGTTGAAGTTGATGATGTTGATGCAGCCATGAAAAACGGAATTTTAACTATTAAATTACCTAAGATTGAAAAAGTAAAAACCAAAAAAATTAAAATTAAGAGTGAATAAATAAAATTATATAGAAATAAAAAGAGACGCAATCTATGTGTCTCTTTTTTGTTTTGTGGTATTATTTAAGTATATTATTAAAATTTTATATACTTAAAACAAAAGCCTATAAGTATTAATAAGGCAGCGAGCCATCCCCAACGTCCAATAAAGCATTCTATTCTTTCTTTCATTTCTTTATTCAAAGTATACCTCCTTTAAAGAACTAAAATATGAAAAAAAATATATTAACATTTTTTTTAATAATCCTTATCTGTTTTATCTATTTAATCATAACCCTTCAAATTGTCAATAGTGAAAAGGTTGTTTGGGGCGTTAAGGTGGCTAATTTTAGATTAAATGAACGCGGTTTTCCTATTGCTCAAAACTCTATTAAAAACAAATGGAATGATTTTGCTGATCAAGAATTAATTTTTACTTATCAAGATAAGACTTGGTCTATTAAATTAACTGATTTAGGGTTTGAAATTGATGCTCGATCAACTTTAAACCAAGCATATCAAATTGGCCGTCAATCAAATGCTTTGATTAATTTAAGCAGCCAGATAGCTGCTTTAGCTGGAAAATATAATCTTGAGCCAATCTATGAAATAAACCAAGAAAAATTTCAAAATAAAACCACTGAACTTTTTGAAAATATTGAAAAACTAGCTCAAAATGCTTCCTTAGTTTTTAATGAAGAAATTAATGATTTTTCCCTTGAACATTCATCCAAAGGAACTATTATCAATAGAAATCAGCTATTAGCTGATTTATCAGAAAACATTAAATCATTTTCCAATAAATCAATTAACTTACAATTAATCCTTGATCGGCCTTTAGTGGAAAATGATGAAATAGATTCTGCTCAAAAAAAAGCTCAACAAATTTTAGCTAATCAACCATATCAACTAACTTTTGAATCAGCTAGAGCTGATTATATTGATGAAAAAAGATATTGGACTATTGATAAAGAAACTATTCTTGACTGGCTTAAATTCGAACCAGTTAAAGAAAAAGATTTAGATAACAAAATTCTTGGCGTTTCCTTAAATAACGATAAAGTTAAGGAATATCTAAATAAAATTGCTTTAACTATTGATCAACCGCCAATTAACGCTCAATTAGAAACAGAAGGCAATAGAGCAATTATTTTTATACCTCATGAAAACGGATTTGAAGTTAAAAAAGAACAAACAATTAAAAAAATATCTGAAAATATTTTAGCTGATCCGCCAATTAAAAAAACAGTTATTATTGCTGATAAAGCTATTCCTAAAATATCTTTAAGACAGACTAATAAATTAGGAATTAA
>JAHJUH010000048.1 GCA_018829245.1 Patescibacteria group bacterium
AAAAGGCAAAATATTTTTTAAATCAGCATTGGGCTACAACTATAGTTAGTACTGCTGATAAACAAGGTAAGCCGCGCGCGGCTCTTTTTGCCTCGTTAACGATGATTGATAATTCGACGATTATTATGGCTTGCTCAGATTTTCAAAAAACTTATAAAAATCTCAAAGAAAATCCTTATGCTCATTTTTTAGTTATAGGCTT
The DNA here is from genome assembly GCA_018829245.1 of Patescibacteria group bacterium. GTDB lineage: Bacteria > Patescibacteriota > Minisyncoccia > Portnoybacterales > UBA2143 > JAHJUH01. Next base: position 203 of record JAHJUH010000048.1, read on the forward strand.
GGGACGCGATTATCTAGATTACGAAGGGGTTGATGGCGTTAGGGTTATTGCTAAATTAGCTAAGGATAAGAAAGATGGTGCTTATTTTAAACTGTTTCAAAAAAAAATGTCATCCATTGGGTATAAAATGACTAATTATTTAGTTTTTAAGGTAATTGAAATACATTCTCTTGCCTTTATGCCAAGAATAGAAAATAATAAAGACAAATGAAAGAAATCCTAGCAAAAGAATTTATTAGCTTAATGATAGACAAATGGATGGCTGGATTGCAGCATAAAAGGGTTTTGGGAGATATTATTGATTCTTTAAATAAAGAATTTATAAAAGATAAAAAATTTATTTATGATAACCAATTTGAATTTTCTTTAGTTGAAAATAAGGACAATCTTAGAATTTTACATTTGGTATTTTGGAAGGACAATGCTTCTAAAAAAAACATTAAAAATATTTTAGAAAAACGTAAAAAAAATATTTATCAGATTTTTAAAAATATTAACCAAAGATTTCATCTAAAGTATAATTTGGACTATTTAGAAAAAATTTTTACTTTTAACCAAAGGCACAGTTTATATCCGATTCAATTTGGTCTAGAATATAATAAAGATTTGTTATTTTTGAGGTTGAAAGTTTATTTAAGCATAACTAATCAGAAGTTTCCTTTAAAAGAATTTTCGCAATATTTCAATCTTGAAGATGGTTTTTTAAAAAAACTATTTCAAGATAAGCAATACGATTCAATCGCTTTTGATTTTTTAAAGAACGGGGATTATAAATTTAAATTTTATGCCATTTCTAATAACAACGGCTTTCTTTATAGGATTAATCCGCCGGCTGAAATAGTTTCAAAAAAACAATATGTTAGAATTCCTCAAGGAATTTTAATTAATAAGATTCCTTCTAAATTTATATTTAAAATTGATAAAGATATTCTGGAATTTATTAAAAGAAATAGACTTAAGATATATTATTTAACCAAAGAAAAAGATATTAAGGGTTTATATTTTAGATAAAGTAATTTTATTTTTCTTAATCTATATTTGATTTTATAAATCTTATATTAGATTTGGGAAAATATCTATAAAATTATGACATTAACTAATAAAAAAAGTATTTTAATTTTTATTATAATAATTTCTTTAATCGTTGTGGCTTATTTTATTTATCAAAGCCAGATAAAACAGGATAAGAAAGAAAAAATAGAAGAGCAATCGATTTCACTAAATATATCTAGTATGATTTGTGGCGATACGGCAATTAAAAACGCTACTACATCTGATCAAAATATAGCTTATATTGATTATTATACAGAAGAGGGCATACAAGAAGGTATACAAGAAGGAAGGCCGATGCTTGATTATATTTATAATCAATATATATTTTGTAAATTATTTGTATCTAATGAGGAAGATTTAGATAATAGGTTGGCAAAATCAATAATAAATGAAGATAGTTTTTCTAGTTTAGATGAGACAAAAGGACTATTTTATAAAACAAAGATATTGGCCGATATTTTTAAAGCAAAGGATTGTTCTTCTTTTGAAACGATTGCGTTGCTTAATAAGTTTATTCAATTTCTTCCAGAAATAGCAAAAAATGAACTATCTAATTTTGATTTAGAAGGAGTTTGTAATCTTATGACAAGTAGTCAAGTGAAAGAAGATATGGTAAATGAATTTTGTGATAATAATTCATGTTTTATTTTTCTAACCCGAGATATTAATCTATGTGAGCAAATAGAGGATATGGGAAAAAAAAGTGCCTGTAGAAATTTTGTTCGATACCTACAAGCAATGTCTTCCAATGATAGAAATTATTGTTTGGAGATAGATCATGGTTTTTATAGTATTGCCTGTCAGTCGTATTTTATTGATACAACAGTGAATATGTGTGATAAAATAGCTTATGAGATTCATGAAATTTGTAGTAGTTTGAAATATTATGCGCCATTATTACCATCTACGTCATCATGTCCAGAAAGTGTACCAACATGTCTAGAAGAATAGTTAATAAAAAGAATTGGGGGGCAATTATATTAAGTCCTGGTTGCGACAATGATTGTTTTTTTTGTGGTTTGACACCTAATCCAACAGCTGCGGTATTAAGAGAGCAGGAAATTAAAGTGTTTAAGAATCTTGTTAATTTTAAGACGATGGGGATAAAGAATATAGAAATTTCAGGAAGTGATCCGATAGAATATGATGAAATTATTTCTTTAATAAAATATATTAAAAAAATTGGTTTTGAATTTATACAGCTTTCTACTCATGGGAAAAAATTAGCTGAAAAACCTTTTTTAACAAAGTTAGCCAAAGCAGGCCTTGATAAAGTAAGGATACCTTTGTATGGCTCACAGGCGGAAATTCACGATGCTGTTACTAGAACCAAAGGTAGTTTTAGCGCTACTCTTAAGGGAATAAAGGGATTATTAAAAGATGCACCAAATATACAAATTTGCATAGGTTCTTTAATAGTTCAACAGAACAAGAATGATTTAACAAATTTATTAGATTTAATAAAGAAGTTAAAAATTAATGATTTTTATTTTTCAATACCATGTATAGCTAATAATGATTATTCTTATTATGTGCCTTTTAAAAATTTAAGGCCTTATGTAAAGAAAATCTTTAACTACGCTAATAAAATTAATTATAGTCTCGAATTTTTTGAAATACCTTATTGTGTTTTTGGTCAAATAAATAAGTCAATCAATAATACTTCTTTGCCACCAGACTTAGGAAAATACTGTCAGCCGTCGGAAGAAAATAGGACTTCAATAAAAGATTTACCGAAATACAGAATGAAGAAAAAAGTTGCTATGTGTAAGGGGTGTAAGTGTGCTAATTTTTGTGATGGTTTTTTTGTTAATGATATTGATAAGTTTGGTATTGGAAATATTAAGCCAATAGGTAAATAAAATGCAGATAGAAATTATAGATAAACTATTTCTGCCAATGCTCTTTTTTATCGGTATAGTAACTTCATGGGAGGATTTTTGTTTTAGTAAGATAAGGAATAAGTGGATTATTTTAGGAACAATTTTTAGTATAGCTGTATTAGCTGGCTTTGCTGTTTGTAATCTTGTAGTTGGATCATTTTACATAATTCCCTGGGATTATTTTAGTAAAGTAATTTTAAATAGTTTTTTAGCTTTATTAATAGGATTTTTACTTTGGAGATATGGAATGCTGGCAGCTGGTGATGCTAAGCTTTTTTTTGTATTTTCTTTGCTTTTGCCACTTAAATATTATTGGAAATCATATTTACCATATTTTCCTTCTTTTGTTTTATTAATGAATATTTTTTTCCCAGTTCTTTTTTTTATTTTCCTGAAAGCTAGTTGGTATGCTTTTAAATCTTTGATAAAATTTTTTAAAAGTAAACCGACTTTTAAGATGGATCAGTTGATTAATTTATTAATAAAAGATAAGGATATAGGAGGATTAATTAAAATATCATTAGGCTTTATAGCTATTTTCTTATTTGTAGAAAAGTTACGTTATTTAATAGCTCCTTGGATTGTATTATATTTACCTAATGAAGGTTTTTTGTTTTTGTTATTATTTATAGCTTATCGTCCTCTTTTTACATATTTAAGAAAAAGTAAAGTTGTTCTTATTTTAGCTCTTTTATTCCTTGTAGTTTATTTAGGACAAGGAATGATTTATACTCCACAAGAAATAATAATCGAACTTTCAAGAACCATAAAAATGGTCTTTATATTTCTAGTTGGATTACAGCTTTTAAGAAAATTATTCAATTATTACACTAAAAACGCTACTTTAAAGAAAATCAAAATAAATGAATTAGAAGTAGGAATGAGTTTAGTTATTGATGATGAAAAAGATAAGGATAAAAAACCAGAATTGGGAACTGTTTTTGGTGGTGGATTTAATCAGAGTCAAGTAGATCTTGCTAAAAAATGGGCCAAGCAGAATAATATAAAAGAGATAGAAATTTATGAGCGTTTTCCTTTTGCTTATTGGATGTTTTTAGGTGTAATCATAACAATTATTTTAAAAGGTTCATTAGTTACATCTATTTTTTAATTTTTCTTTCCAATAATCCTATTTTTTGGTATAATAAATTGTATAAATTATGTATTTAAGATATCTAGCTATTTTAGTTTTAATATTAGGTTTGCTTGTAGCTTTTGAATTTGTTTTTTCTCAAGGACCCCTTTTATTAATTGGATCAAACTTTACAGTTTGTACAGGGAGTGTTACTCAGGCATCTTGTTATGATACTTCTCCTACGCCAACTTTAAATTGGAGTTATAGTGGCAATGGTACCCAAGCAGCTTATTGGATACAAGTCGATAATGATTCTAATTATTCTTCGCCATTAGTGAATACAGGATGGGTGTCTAGTTCTGGCGATCGTTCCTATGTTATTCCTTCAGGGACATTAAGTTTTAATACTTCATATTATTGGAGAATTACAGTTAGAGATAGTTTTAGTTCTGAAAGTGGTTGGATAAACGCTGATAATCCTTTTGTGACAGTTGGTATCTGTAATAGACCGCCAACTGCTACTAGTTTAAATGTTACTGGCGGCGGCTCGGCATATTATTGCAGTTCAGCCCCAGCCTACTATTTTTCATGGATTTATTCTGATCTTGATGGACATTCTCAAACTAGATTTCAGTTTCAGGTAGATAATAATAGTGATTTTAGCTCTCCAGAAGTAAATAGGGATTACGCAGGTCTTTCTAATCCTAGTCCAACTACAAATAACCAGACAGCTGTAGTGGCTGTTTCTCCGGGTGTAGATCAGATTGGCTATAACACCAAATATTATTGGCGGGTTATAGTTTATGATACTGCTGGAACAAACTCTGGTTGGGTAAGTGGATCATCCTTTACCACTGAATCTCATCTTTATCCTTTAGTAGATTTTAATTGGATGCCAGAGGATCCAAATCAAGAAGAAGATATTCTTTTTGCTGATCAAACAATTTGTTATGGAGTTGGTAATAATCCAGTTTCTTGTACTGGTTGGTCTTGGATATTTCAAGATGGCAATCCAGCTACTTCTAATCAACAAAATCCAACTATACAATTTATTTCTAGTGGTTCTAAAGATATTGGTTTAGAAACAACTGATGCTAGTGGTTTTAGCTGTTCAGATTCTAAAAATCTTGAAGTTGGAATAAAGCTTCCTGATTGGAAAGAAATAATTCCTTGGTGATATATGAGCATTATTTTAATAAATAAAAAAATAATAACAAAAAACCTATG
>JAHJUH010000049.1 GCA_018829245.1 Patescibacteria group bacterium
ATTTTAATTTTAAAATGATAATTATTGGAGATGGTCCAGATAGAAGTGAATTAGAAAAATTGGTTAGCAAATTAAATCTTGAGGATAAAGTTATTTTTAAGGGTAATGCTAATTATCATGATTTAGTTAAATACTATTCTTTATCTGATATTTTTGTTCGCCCATCTTTATCAGAGGGACTGGGTAATGTTTTTTTAGAAGCTATGGCTACAGGATTGCCAGTTATTGGTACTAAAGTAGGCGGAATTCCTGATTTTTTAGAAGATAGAAAAACAGGCCTTTTTTGCGAGGTGAATAATCCCAAAAGCATTGCGAACAAAATTAAAGAGGTTTTAGAAAATGATCAACTTAGAAAAACGTTGATTGATAATGGTTTAAATCTAGTTAGAGAAAAATATACCTGGGATAGTGTTGCTCAAAAGATGGAAAATATTTTTGAAAAGTTACAGGATAGAGGTCCGACCTCATTTTGTCCGAACCTTAATAAAGGTTCGGCAAAACGAGGTCTAACCTCTAACTAGGATGAAAAACAGAATCTTAATTTTAACTGGAGTTTTTTTGGAGGGGATTGGCGGTCCATCAACTTTATTAAAGGCGCTTAATAAGGATTTAATTGAGCGTGGTTATAAAGTGACTGTTTTAACTTATGGGAAAAAGAAAAAAGCTAAAGAATATCCTTATTCAGTTAAAGTTGTTTCTAATAAGTGGCCTTCTTTTTTAAGGAGCTTTATTTACTTAAAAAAGGGTCTTTGGCTAGCTTTAAGATCAGATATTATTTATAACCAGGATTTGTATACAGCCGGTTTAACCAGTTTAATAATCAAAAGATTTTTAGGTAAGAAATTAGTTACTCGTTTTGTGGGTGATTCAGCTTGGGAAACAGCTTTAAATCAAGGAGAGACCATAGATGATATTTTAACTTTTCAGGATAAAAAATATTCTCATTTAATTGAGAGGCGTAAAAAAATCAGGAAAAAGATTTTACTTAATTCTGATAAAGTTATTGTCGCTAGTAATTTTCTTAGGAATTTAGCTTTAAAGATAGGTGTGTCTGATGAAAAAATTAAGGTAATTTATAATTCAGTTGATTTTTTGGATATAAATGATGATTTGAAAGTAGATTTAAAAAAAGAACTCAATGTTTCTGGACGGGTTATCTTGACTAATGCTCGTTTAACTCTTTGGAAGGGTGTTGATATGTTAATAAAGATAATGCCCGAGCTTATTGAAAAATATGGAGATATTAATTTTATTATCATTAGCGAAGGTCCGGAAAGGAAAAACTTGGAAAAATTAGTTCTTGATTTAGATATAGAGAAAAATGTTTTCTTCGTTGGTCGGGTTAGCCGTCAATTAGTTGTTTCATATTTAAAAATAGCTGATGTTTTTGTTTTGAACACCAATTATGAAGGAATGTCCTTTGTTATCTTAGAGGCTATGAAAGTTGGTGCTCCGATTATTACTACGTCGGCTGGTGGTAATCCAGAAACGATTAAAGATGGCCAAACAGGGTTATTAGTTGATTATCGGAATAAGGGGCAATGGCTAAAAGCAATTAGCCGGATTTTAGATGACCAAGAGTTAACTCAACGATTGATTAAGAATGCTAAAGAAGATTTAAAAAGATTTTCCTGGGATAATTTAGTTAAAGAAACTATAAATGTTTTTGAGAATAAACTATCATAACTCGTGTTATAAATTTTATGATCGCTTTACCCTAAAGGGCTCCGACGAGTATCAAAAAATTCATAAACACTCGTTATTAATGGTTAAATGCATAAAGAAGAACTAAAGAAAATAATTTTATCAAAAGGTTGTTATGATAGCGAGGAAAATTTAAGAATTTATAATAAATTTTTTAAAGATTGGTTTAATAATCATACTTATATTTATAAGAAATTTAAGATTAAAGATTCTTCTAGAATTTTGGATATTGGTTGCGGTCCTGGACATAATTTAATTCATTTTAGCCCGGATTCTGTGGGAATAGATGCTAATAAATATTTAATTGATTTTGGAAAAAGTTTAGGACTAAATATTATTAATACAAACATAGAAGAAGATTTACCTGAATTACATGGAAAATTTGATTTAGTCTGGTGTACTGATTTTTTAGTCCATATGGTTAGTCCTTTTAGATTTTTATTTAAACTTAGAGATTATCTTGATGATCAGAGTTATTTAGTTATTCAAATACCTAAACTTTCAATTTTTGGGACTCATAAAAGTCCAGAACATTTTTATGCTTTTAATAAAGAAACTTTAACTTTTCTATTGAAGGCGTCTGGATACAAGATAATTAGCTATTCGGGTTATGTTAGAAGAATGCCTAATTTTTTAAATAAGATTTATGAACCGTTTTTTCAGAAATTTGGTAGCAATATTTGGATTTTAGCTAAAAAAGATAAATATTCAGGTATTCCAGATAAAACATTTTTACCATCATGGTTTTAGTATTAATTAATCCGGCTTTTAATATCAATAAGGAAAATTACGACAGCTCTATTTCTGTGGGATTATTAAGTATTGCTACATATTTGGATAGTCAAGGTATTGAAGTTAATATTATTGATGGAGTTCGGCAAAAAGATTATTTAAAATTAGTTGAGGAAAAAGTTAAGGATTGTGATTATGTTGGAATTTCAGTTATGACGACGCAGATTCCCCAAGCTTTGGAAGTGTCCCGTCTAGTTAAAGAAATAAATCATGACTGTAAGATTGTTTGGGGCGGTCCTCATCCGAGTTTTTTTATTAAGCAAACAATCAGTCATCCTTTAATTGATATTGTTGGTTATGGAGAAGGTGAACTAACTATGTTGGATATTGTTAATAACAGACCGTTGGCTGAAATTAATGGAATCGCTTATCAAAAGGATGATCAAATTATTGTTAATCAATCGCGTGAATTGCATGATCCGAAAAAAATGCCACTTTTCAACTGGAAGTTGGTACCCAGAGAAATCTTGGAAAATCTTAATTTAATTCCTTCTTTGACTTCTCGAGGTTGCCCTCATCGCTGTACTTTTTGTATTAATGCTATTCTTAAGAATCGTTGGCGAACCAGAACAGCTGAACAGGTTTTAGATGATTTAG
>JAHJUH010000050.1 GCA_018829245.1 Patescibacteria group bacterium
ATATTAACATTCTTTCTGTCAAGAATTATTTTACAAATAATTAATTAAAATATCGCTTTAATCAAGCGATATTTACTTATTTTCGTTCCTGTGGATAACTTTTGTCGGAAAATACTTGACAAAGATTTAGGAATAACATACAATCACAGTAGAAAGTTGTCATTAAGTTTAAAAATATGGACAACAAAATTATTTTAGCAATTATCATAATAGCAGTTCCAGTATCATTAACTTTGATAATCTGGTTAGTTGGCAAATATTATAAGAAGGAATAGAAGTATATTATTAAAGATTAGTAAATCAAATTAAGAGGATTAAGATTTAATCTCCTTGATTCGGTTTGTTAGTCAAAGTATATAAAGTTCTTTTTTAAAAAAATAATAGTTTAAGCTGAGAGTGAAAACTCAATCTAACGGCAAAAGGAGGTGAGAAAAATGGAAAAGAAAATTATCGTGGCAACTGCAGCAGCTCGTAAAAAGATTTTGAAGTCGTTTTCTAATAAGAAAGTATGGCAATGCAAGTGTGGTCCCTGTGCTGATAGTTGTACCAGTGGTGATCGTTGTGGGTAAAAAATAGGGAAGAACAAAAAATGTTCTTCCCTAAACATCTTTTATGTAAGGAGAAAAATAATGAAAGTATGGCATAGATTTGAAAGAAATAGTACGTTAGCTTGGTATAATGTTCTAAATCATGATGTAATTTTTACTACCGACTCAAGTTATCAACCCAATGGATTAACAGATGAGATTGAACTCAAGAAAATTAGAAATCGATTGAACAGAACAGAAATTATTAATATCCTTTATTTGATTTTGACAGAGGGTTGCAATATGGCTTGTAGTTATTGCTTTTTTGAAGGCGGTTTTACCCAAAGACCTCCGATAAATCCAATGTCTATACAAACAGCCAAAAAAGCAATTGATTTATTTGTCCGTTGTATAGATAAATATGATCCGAACTGGGATAAAGTCAAAATGGTTAATTTCTACGGAGGTGAACCATTGCTGAATTCAGAAGTTTTAATTCAATCACTTGATTATCTCAATACCTTAAAAGTAAATAACAAACTTCCTCAAACGCTGCGAACTTCATTAGTTACTAATGGCACCATAATGACTCCCGAAATAGCTAAGATTTTGGCTGATAATGAAGTAGAGGTTGGAATTTCAATAGATGGTCCTTCTGAATTACATAATCAATACAGAAAGACATGTTCTGGTAAAGGAACCTTTGACCATGCTGTTAAAGCTCTAAAAATACTTCAGGATCATAATGTGATTGTTGGAATTTCATGTACTGTTACTAAAGAATTAGCCGATAGGATGCCTGAGATATTTCAATGGTTTATTGATAATTTTGGTATAACTATGATGGGTTTTAATCCTTTATTAGATAGTAAGGGATTTAGCGTTAATGATCCTAATTACTATTTTAAAGTAGCAAAAGGAATGATTGAATGTTTCAAGGTTAGTAGAGAACAAAACGTAAATGTGATAGAGGATAGAATTATGCGAAAAGTTAAAGCGTTCACTCAGCAGTATTTCTATGACCGCGATTGTTCTGCTTGTGGTAGACAAATAACAATTGGACCGAATGGGAAAGTAGGAATTTGTCATAGCTTTTATGGAACAGGAGATTATTTCGTTGAAATGATTTCAGATTTTAACCCGTTTCAACATCCTTTTTGGAAAGAGTGGAACAGAAGAATACCATTAAATATGGAAAAATGTTGCCAGTGCCCTGCTCTTGGGATTTGTGGAGGAGGATGTGGATTTAATGCTTTTGTAAGACATGGTAGTATTAATGAAATTGATGATACTTTTTGTTCTCATTCTCTTTATACTTTGGAATGGCTAATATGGGATTTACATAAACAAATGCAATAAGCCAAGGAAGATTTAAAATATCTTCCTTGGCTACTAATCTAATAATTTCATTTTTGTGATTAATGTGGAATTATTGGCTTAGTATGGATTTCAAATATAATATAACTAAAGATGCTGAATCTTGGGTTGATATAGCTCAAGATAAGAATGATTTTTATGGGACGGATTATAAATCTCAGGTTGTTTTTATTCCTGACGATTTATTGAGACAGATACAGAAAAATAAAAGAAATAAAGCTGTCAAATTAGTAAATACGCATCTTAAAAACCATCCAAAAAGAAAACTAAGAAATCAACTAATTAAACAAACAATTGTTAATACTAACGTTTTATGGTCGCAGATCGAAACACAATTTATTAAAAGGTTAAAGCACGTAACCCAAACATCAAAATTTTCCGAAAAAATAACTTGTTATATCACTACAGGATTTATGTGTCCTTATGATAAAGATTGGTTTATGATTTCTGCTTGGCATTCATTACCACACAGTTTAGGCACTATCGCTCACGAACTTTTGCATATTCAGTTTTTAAAGTATTACAAAGATTATTGTTTAGAACATCTTACAGAGGAACAACTTGATATTTTAAAAGAGGCCATGACTTTTATATTAAACATTGAATTCAATGATTTACTGCTTGTAGATGACCGCGGATATCCAGAACAGCAAAAATTAAGAGTCAAACTTCAGAAATTATGGAAAGGAAATTTTAAAGAATTTCTTGACGATAGTATTAAAGAGATTTTGGCCCAAGATAAAGATTAAGAAGGTTAAGATTTAATCTCCTTGATTCGGTTTGTTAACCGAGAGGTTAATTTGGCAAAAACCAGAGAACCGTTCGGTTCTTTGAAAATAGAATATTTGAATAAAAATAAAAGGGAGGTGATTTTTATGTTGCTACATCCAGGAACTGGAATGGAAAGCCTGAATGATTATAAAATTCGGATTGGTAAGGGCGGAGTTGTAATTACAACTCTTACGGCTGAGGATTTTAACGGAGAACATGATCAAAGGAGTTGGTTATACGTGTTGATTTTGCATCTAGTCAGTATCTGGGCGGCAGTGACAAATTTCACCCAAGCTCTTTTTATCAAGACATTTAAAAAAAGAAAAAGTTCTTTTGGGAAAATTCTCTGGGAAATGGGCAGAGATTCAGAACATGTTTCTAGTTTTTTCGGTGATCGTTTCAGTCAGATTAATCATCAAACAATATCTGGTGCGGCGAGTTGGCGTTCTCTTGATATCGTTTATAATTATCATGAGAAGATCAAGCCACAACTTAACGGCGGTATTGAAAGTTGGTTAACAAAATATTGGATTGGAAAGCTTGAGAATCGTCAAGCTATCGCTAATCGACTGAAAATTGTGGTTAATCTTTTAACAAAAGCTTTTGCAGAATTTGCTGATGAATCGGAAATTAGAATAGTTTCAATGGCTTCTGGTTCAGCTCAAGCAGTTATAGATGCAATGTTAAGGTGTCCGCATCTTAACATTAAGGCAGTTTTGATTGATATTGATAGGACTGCTTTAGTAGCTGCAAAAGATTATGCCGATGAAAATGGATTTGGAGACAGGTTTGCCTTTGTTGAGGGTACAACTGGAGTTTTAGAAAAGGTTTGCCAAGAATTTCAACCTCACATTATTGAAATGGTTGGATTTCTGGATTATAGGCCTACTCCCCAGGCGATTAAGTTAATCAATAAGATTAAAAATTGCCTACCGGAAAACGGGATTTTTTTGACCTGTAACATTAACTATAACAGGGAGAAAATCTTTCTTGATTGGGTTATGTTATGGCCTATGATTTATAGAAATGAGGATCAGTTTGAAGAACTACTTCTCAAAGGAGGTTTTTCTCCTCAAAATGTTTACATAGTTTATGAGCCGTTTAAGATTCATGGAATCGGCGTATGTCAAAATTAAAAAACTTGAAGACCCTTAAGGAAAATGGTAAAATAAAGCCAAATATCCTTAAGGGTCTTTATTTATGAGTTTTTATGCTATTACCGCATTAATAAACGCTATTACCGGTACTATTCTCGGGCTTTTTGTTTATTTTAAAAATGAAAAAGCAAAGACCAATAGAGCTTTTGCATTGTTTTGTTTAAGTATGGCTGTTTGGAGTTACGCTTATTATTTTTGGCAGGTGACTGATAATGCTAATAGCGCTTTATTTTGGTCAAGAGGATTAATGATAGGAGCTATTTTTGGTCCTATCTTTTATTTTTATTTTGTTCTTAGATTAATTAATAAAGTTAAAGAAAGAAAAAAATCGCTTATTTTTGGATATTTAATTTTTTTCTTTTTCTTTTTAACTAATTTCACTTCTTTGTTTGTAAAAGGAGTAAGTCCAAAATTAGGATTTGCTTTTTGGCCAGAACCAGGTATTTTTTATCATTCGTTTCTTTTAGCTTGGATCTTTTATGCGCTTTATGCGGTTTATTTATTATTTAAGAAATATTTTTCTTCTTCAGGAATAATACATACTCAGATTAAATATATTTTTATAGGGACAATTATTGGATATTTAGGTGTAGCGACTAATTATTTATTATGGTATGACATTCCTATTCCTCCAATAGGTAATTGGACAGCTGCATTTTATTTAGCTATTGTTGCCTATGCCATTCTTAAATACCGTTTGATGGATATTAGGGTAGCGATTAAGAGAAGCACTATTTTTTCCGGAGTGATTATTATCATCACAGCTGTCTATGTTATGGCGGCTTTTTTATTAGGATCAGTGTTCTTTAGTGGTGTCTATACTTTTAGATCTCAAGTTATTACTGGTTTAATTGTGGCTATCTTGGTAGCTGTTGGATTTAGGCCGTTGTATGAGTGGTTAAAAAGAACAACTGACGTATTTTTATTTAAGGGTGAGTATAAGCCAGAGGAATTAATGGCTGATGTTACTGATGTTTTGTCCAGAACTTTAGATTTAGATAAAGTTATTAATACTTTAGAAGGGCAAATTACTCAAGCTTTAAGATTGGAAAATATGGAAGTAGTTGTTTTTGGAAAAGAAGATTTAGAATTTAAAGCAAGAAAGGCATTAAATAAATTAGCTGGTTATTTTAAAAAAGAAAGAGAGGTTTTGGTTTTAGAAGAATTAAAAAGAAAACATTCAGAAGGAATTTTATCTGATAAAAACTTCTTATACATTGAAGAAATGGAAAAGCTTAAATCTGCTTTAGTTATTCCTTTAGTGCTTAAGGAAAGATTACTCGGACTTTTTCTTTTAAAAGCTAAGAAGTCCGGAGATATGTTTACTAATGAAGATATTAATACATTAGAAACAATTGCTTCTCAAGCATCTATTGCAATTGAAAACGCTCGGCTTTATGAAGAAATGAAAGATTTTTCTAAAACACTTCAAAAAGAAGTTAATTTTCAGACCAAAAAGCTTAGAGACGCCAATATTAGATTACAGCAATTAGATAAAGCTAAATCAGAATTTATTTCTTTGGCCTCTCATCAATTAAGAACTCCTTTGAGTATTATTAAAGGATACATTTCAATGATGATAGAGGGTTCTTGGGGAAAGGTTAATAAGGAACAGGAAAGTCAATTAGAAAAGGTTTATTTAAGCAATGAGCGTTTAATTAGATTAGTTGATGACTTATTAGCTGTTTCCAGGATTGAATCAGGTCGTTTAGAATTAGATTTTGAAATGGTTTCTTTAGAAAAGATGGTTATAAGTGTGATTGAAGAATTTAAAAAAGTTTTTTCTGATAAAGGGCTTTATTTGAAATATATTAAATCAAAAAATCTAATTCCTTTAATTAAAATTGATTCTTTGAAAATTAGGCAAGTTGTCCAGAATTTAATTGATAATGCTTTTCAGTATACTACTGAAGGCGGAGCAACCATTCGGTTTAAAACAAATAAAGATAAAATAATTTTTAGCATTAAAGATACTGGCATTGGAGTTTCTAAGAAAGAGAAAGTAAATTTATTTGAAAAGTTTTCTCGCGGGCATTCAGGAACCAAAGTTCATACCGAAGGAACTGGCTTAGGCCTATATTTAGCAGCTAAATTAGTTACTGTACATAAAGGAAGAACATGGGTTGAATCTGAAGGAAAAGACAAGGGTAGTACTTTCTATTTTGAACTGCCGATTAAGGGGAAGGGGAAATAAAAAAATTTTATTAAAATATTATCTATAATATTATGTAAGTAATTTGACATTTTCTATAATATTCAATACAATATAATTATTATTGTTTTGGAAATAGTTGAATTTGAAAAGTTTCAATGTAGTTCTTTAAATAATCTATTTAGCTTCTTTAAGTAGCGAAAGGAGGTGAGGCTTTATGTTGATAGAAGAAGTATTGCAAGTAACACAGACAGGAGAGTTACCTTTTGTTTTAACGCTTTTAGAGGATTATCCTGGAGCTATTGGCCCAACTACCAGCGGGACATATGATGACATTGATTGTGCCGATAGAGATTAACGTAGCTTGCAAAAAACAAGAGAAAGGAAGGGGTAAATAACTCCTTCCTTCCATTTTTTATTATATTTATTAAAGGAGATGATATACAATGATACTTACTATAGGTAATTCAGGGTTGTGGGAAGTTAAAATGTTTAATCTTGTTAAACAAGAGTTAGAGAAACGAAATAAAACAGCAGTACTTTTTAAGCAGGATAAATGCCTTGATAGTGAATATTTGAATTTTGAAGTAATTAATGGACAACCAAAATATACTCTAAATATAGATGAAAAACTTTATAATATTAATGATTTTTCTGCTATTTGGTATTTGAAGCCACATCTGCCAAGAAAATTATTAGAATTTAAGCCAGAAGAATACAGGCATTTTATTCATAAACAATTTTATGAAATGCGACAAGCAATCTGGAGTTTGTTTTATGACAAAAAATGGATAGATAACCCATGGGCGATATACAAAGCGGAGAATAAAATTTATCAGTTGAATATAGCTTCCAAATACTTTACTGTTCCAGATACTTTGATTACTTCCGATCCAGTTAAAGTAAAAGATTTTTACAATAGAAATGATGGCAAAATTATAGTAAAGACTTTAGCTTTGGCTCCTATGATTGACAAGGTTATCTATACTAATAGAGTAACAGAAGAACTTATTGAAAATATTGATTCTTTAAAGATGTCGCCTTCAATATTTCAGGTTGAGGTATATCCAAAAGCATATGAGTTAAGAATAGTTGTAGTTGATAGTCAAATATTTGCGGTAAAAATTGATTCACAAGAGGATGAGCAAACAGCTCTTGATTGGAGAAGAAAGCCCAAGATTGATGATTATGAAGTTAAAATAAAACAGACAGATTTACCTGATCATATTAGTGATCAAATATATCGTTTTATGAATATCTTGGGTTTGCGATTTGGTTGTATTGATATGGCCGTTACGTCGTCGGGGAAGTATATTTTTTTTGAGATAAATCCAAATGGTCAATGGTATTTTATTCAAGCTAATACCGGAGCTCAAATCGCGAAATCAATAGCAAAAATGTTGGTCTAATTAAAAAAGGAGTATTGGATTGAATTTGAATACTCCTTTTAATTTTTGAAAAAATAGTTAATAATATATATATGAATAAACAATTACAACAGAAAATAATTCAAGCGAAAGATATTGATCAAAAAACAAGGATTGCCTGCAAGTCTGATAAGTTGACTATGAAAAATTATATAGTTTACTTAATTGACTTAGTTAATAATGATTTAATTAAGAATATTATTAAAAAACATAGCTATCCTACTCAAAAAATGATTGGCAAGAAAGGGATGCAGGCCTTTTGGCTTTTGATTCAACATCAAGATAACGATATTAAATTACAAGAACAATGCTTAAAGCATTGTGATTTTGAAGATAAAAATAAAGCTTTTTTAACAGATAGGGTATTAGTTAGTAAAGGAAAAAAACAACTTTATGGAACGCAGTTTTATAGAGATAAAAAAGGAAAAATAGTTCCTCGTTCAATAAATAATTTAAGTCAATTAAACAAAAGACGAGAAAAAGTTGGATTAGAACCATTTGAAGAATATTTAAAAAAAATGCAGAAAT
>JAHJUH010000051.1 GCA_018829245.1 Patescibacteria group bacterium
ATTGATAATCCATCAGAATCAGAAGTTGATAAACATAAAAAAAGTTTTAAAACACTTAAAAACGATTGGGATAAAAGAAGATTTCAAGGAGATACAAAACTATTATCAGAATTTTACAAAAGAACAGGGAAACCTTTTAAGATTTGATATAATTTTAGCAAGCACAGCCAAAGGTCCGACATAATTAAGTAGGAACCTTTAGCAAAAGGTTCCGCTTAATAGGTCGGACCTTGTCATAGAATTAAAGATTTGCCGTCAGTTGATCGTCCAAGAGAGAAAATGAAAGTCAAAGGACCGCAAAATCTTAAAGATGCAGAGCTTTTAGCCATTCTTTTAGGAACTGGCTATCAAGGTAAAAATGTTCTTGAATTAGCTAAATTTATCTTATTTAAATACAAAGGAAAGAAATTACTTTCTTTAGATTATAATGAATTAGTGAAAATAAAAGGAATTAGCTTGGCTAAAGCTTGCACTATCCTATCTGCTGTAGAATTAACAAAAAGAGCTTTAAAGCATAAGGATGATGATACTTTACCAATAATCAAGTCAGTTAAAGATGTAGTTGCTCAATCTGTCTATATGCGTAATAAAAAGAGAGAACATTTAAATAAAATAACATGGATATTCCTCAAGATATTAAAAATAAATTTATAGTAAGAGAAGATTATCTTGAATGGATAAATCAAGAAACATCTATTTTTGCATATTTAGATTTAACAAATATGTTCCACTGGCAAGATGTTTTGGGCTGGAAGTTTAGAGTAGAAGATGTAATTGGACAGCTTTTTACATTTTTAAATATTAAAGAAATAAAGATATATTATGGATTAAATCCACGAGACAGAAAGAATTCAAAGGCTTTTCTTGGTCGTATTAAAAAAACTGGCGCAATTCTAAGGCCAAATCCGCCAAAAGAAATGAAATTCATTAAAAAAGATATTAACGAAGGATTATTCTTTCAGCGTCGCACAATGACATTATTTGATGAACAGGTGAAAAATAAAATTCAGGAATTAATAGATGAGTTGCGAAATTCAGGGATAATTATAGAGGAGCCGAAGTGTAATTTTGATGTTGAAATGACAATGGATATGCTGGATGACGTAGAAAAAATGACTGCTGTTATGCTTTTTTCAGGCGATTCTGATTTAATTGCACCATTGGAACGTTTAAAAGTTAAAGGTAAAAAAATCGCGATTGTTGGTGTTAGGGGTATGGTAGCCGGAGAGTTACATAAAATTAAAGATAAATATATTGATTTCGGCAAGTTTTATACTGGTAAGAAAACTTATATAGAAAGCGAAAATCCCGCCAAAGGCGGGACCGCGTGATTAGTAGACCGAAGTCTACATTAGTAAGTATATATTAAATCTTGATTACTTGTCAATAGTTTGAATAATATAAACTGTGGATAAACTTATGAACACAAAAACAACTTTGCCTATTTCCGAGGCAAGAACAAAAATTTTTAAAATAGTGAATGAAATCCAAAAAACAGGAGTTTATTATACTATTACTGAAAAAGGAAGGCCAAAAGCAGTAATAATGTCTGCTGAAGAATTTGAGTCCTGGCAGGAAACTTTAGAAGTGCAAAAAATGTTCCCTAATTTAGAAAAAGATATTAAACAGGCGCAAGAGGATTATAAAAAAGGCAACTATGTTACTTTGGAAGAAATCCTTAAACAAGAAGGGTATGTTTTAGCAGATAAAGGTAAAAGAAAATATGAAGTATCAAATCGTCCTGCCAATAAGAATAAAAAAAAAGTTAGATAAGATTGAAACAAAGCATTATGAAAAGATTCTATCTGTTTTAGAGGTTCTTTCTAATGATCCTTATCTTGGGAAAAGACTAAAAGGCGAATTAAAGAATTATTATTCCTATTGCGCCTGGCTATTCCGCATCATCTACGAAATTAAAAAGAGAAAATTAGTGGTTTTAATCATCCGCATCGGCCAAAGAGGCGAGGTTTATAGATAACCAAGGAAGTCCTGATTTAAGCACAGCCAGAGGTCCGACATAATTAAGTAGGAACCTTTAGCAAAAGGTTCCGCTTAATAGGTCGGACCTTGTCAAATTATGGCAAAAATGAGAATTCTCAAACTATCAGTCCTTGGTCAAAAAATATTTTAATGAGTGCAAAAATGAGTGGATTTGAGATAATTGAAAAACGAGTAAAATATATCCATAGTCCAAATAATAAATTTGGTTTTGAGAAAAAGTGCGATTTTGATGTAGAAATGGCGGTTGATCTTATTAAAGAACGAAATAATTATGATACAATTATTTTGTTTTCAGGAGATGGAGATTTGATGTGTGCAATCAAATATTTAAAAGAAGAATATAATAAAATTTGTATTGTTTTTGGAGCAAGAGGTCATATAGGAAGAGAAGTTTTTGATATGAAAAGCGAAGGAATTATTCAAGATGTTTTGTTTGCCGATGATTTTGAATATAGATTAAATATGGACAGGTTTAGGCAGTAAGTCAAAAATCCGCCCGAAGGCGGATTTCGATCAAAATCAGGTAAACCTAAAGTCTACACTTATAAATATATCAAATATAAACACTTTGTCAATAGCTTG
>JAHJUH010000052.1 GCA_018829245.1 Patescibacteria group bacterium
AGATTTAAAAGGCCTTTAACAGCTCTTGTTTTGTATGTCTAAATGTAGTAAAATATAGGTAGAAATAGAGTATGCCCCGTAGAGAAATTTTGAAAATCCCTACGGGATAAAGAAAAATTCTAAAGAATTTTTAATTCAAAATTCTTCTACAGGGTATGAATTTATTAGCCTTATTAATAGGATTGGTTTTAACTAGCTTGGTAGCCGGGTTTTGCTTGGTGGCCATTTTAGTTTACTTTAATCCCATTTCTTCTAATTGGCTAATATTTTCCTTGTTTTATCTCAGTATATTTATAAGTTCAGCATCCTTTTTCGCTTTAATTGGATGGCTGGTTAGAAGAATTTCTCGTAGAAAAAAATTTCCTTTGCCTAAAAATCAAGCTGTTCAACAATTAGAAGTTTCTTTTCGCCAGGGAATACTTTTATCCTTGCTTTTAGTAATCGTTTTAATTCTTCAAAGCCAGCGAATGCTATTTTGGTGGGATTTATTGCTTTTAGTTGGATTAATTGGATTAGTTGAATGGCAATTAAGTAAAAGATAATATATTATGCTTAATAAGATTAAGGAAAAATTTATTAAAGATATAAGACAAGCTAAGGATTTAAAAGAGCTTGAGGAAATTTGCCGTTGCTGTTTGGGAAGAAAAGGAGAGTTAACAAAAATTTTGCGTTCATTAAAAGATTTATCAGGAGAAGAACGAAAAGAAAAAGGACAAATAGCTAATCAAATTAAAAAAGAATTAGAGAATTTGTTTCAAGAAAAAAAATTAAGATTTACTAATGATCTGCCTCATCGGCAGACAAACTGGATTGATGTAACTGCTCCTGGTATTTTGCCTGATCAAGGACATTTGCATCCTCTTACTTTAGTTCAAAAAGAAATAGAGGAAATTTTTCAATCAATGGGCTTTTCAGTGGTTGATGGTCCAGAAGTAGAAACAGAACAATATAATTTTAATGCTTTGAATGTTCCTAAAGATCATCCAGCTAGAGATTTATGGGATACTTTTTGGTTAAAGGATTTAGATTTGCTTTTAAGAACTCATACTTCTCCTGTGCAAGCAAGGTATATGGAAAAGAATAATCCGCCTTTAAGAATTATTGTTCCTGGCCGTTGTTTTAGGCATGAAGCCACTGATGCCACCCATGATGTTCAGTTTTACCAGTTTGAAGGATTAATGGTTGGGAAAAAAGTTTCAGCAGTTAATTTTAAAGGAATCATTGAAGAGTTTTTTAAGCAGTTTTTCAAATCTGATGTTAAGGTTCGTTTACGACCAAGCTATTTTCCTTTTGTTGAACCAGGATTTGAAGTTGATGTCAAAAGAAATGGAGATTGGCTGGAAATAATGGGCGCAGGCATGGTTCATCCTAATGTTTTTAAAGAAGTAGGGTATAATCCTAATAATTGGCAGGGCTTTGCTTTTGGCGCAGGATTAGAACGCTTAGCTATGATTAAATATCAGATTGATGATATTAGATTATTTTATTCATCAGATTTAAGATTTTTAAATCAGTTTTAATTATGAGGAAATTACCCCAAAATTTTAAATATCTTCTTTGGTCATATGATTTTTCAAAGATTGAACCAGATAGAGACCAAGAACGAATTATTATCAATACTATTAATTATGGAAATTGGGAACATTGGAAGTGGATAGTTAAATATTATGGAAAGCAAAAAATAAAGGGGATAATAAGGGAAATACCAGCTAGTGAATTTAGAAAAAGAGCTCTTAAATTAATTTCATTAATTTTAGGAATTAAGGAGATGAAATATGCAACTCGAGGTATTAAAATCAGAGCAGAAAAAAATCTTTCTTAAGTTAAAGAAGTTTCCCGAATTCTATTTAATCGGAGGAACTGCTTTAGCTTTACAAATAGGTCATCGGATTTCGATTGATTTTGATTTATTTTCTCAAAAAGACATTCCTAAGAGTTTATTGCCTAAAATAAAGAGGGTTTTTGAAGGATCAAAAATAGAAATTTTAGTTAATCATGCAGAACAATTAAGTGTTAAAGCAGATGGCGTTAAAATAGATTTTGTTAAGTATAAGTTTTCTTTGATTTCAGAACCAATTGAATTTGAAGGAATTAATATTTTACTAATACCAGAAATAGCAGCTATGAAAGCCTATACTTTAAATTATAGAGGAACCTTAAAAGACTATATTGACCTATATTTCATTCTTAAAGATAAACATACGACATTAGAGGAGATAGAAAGCTTAACAGATAAAAAATATAAAGATGAATTTAATTTTAGATTGTTTTTAGAACAATTAGTCTATTTAGAAGGCCTTAGAGAAGAAAAAATAGAATTCTTAAAAGAACAGGTCAACAAAAAAGAAATGCAGGAATTTTTTGAAAGAGAGATTCAAAAATTTGGTATAAAATAATATGAAAGTATCATACAATTGGCTTCAAGATTTAATAGGCAAGAAATTACCAGCTCCAGATAAGCTGGCTGATTTATTGACTTTTCATTCTTTTGAAGTTGAAGAAGTTAAAAAACAAGGCCCCGCCTCTTCGGCGGGCAAGAAGGATTGGGTTTTAGACATAGATGTATTGCCTAATCGGGCTCATGACTGTTTAAGCCATCAAGGAATTGTTAGGGAAATATCTGTTCTTTTGAAATATCCTTTTGAATTAATTGATTATTCAAAGAAAATAAAGGAAAATTCAAAATCAATTAATGATTTAATTAAGATAGAAGTTAAAGATAGTAATCTTTGTCCTCGGTATATGGCTCGAGCCATAATTGATGTTAAAGTTGGCCCTTCACCAAAATGGATTCAAGAAAGATTAAAAGTTTGCGGGTTAAAATCAATTAATAATATTGTTGATATTGCTAATTACGTTATGTTGGAAACTGGCCAGCCATTACATGCTTTTGACGCGGATAAGATTGATCAAAAAACATTAATTATTAGGTCAGCTAAAAAAGAAGAAAAAATTATTACTTTAGAAAAAGAAAGGTTTGATTTAGATAAAAATATTTTAGTTATTGCTGATACTGAAAAACCAGTCTGTATTGCTGGAATCAAGGGCGGTCAAGGTCCAGAAATAGACAGTAAAACCACAAAGGTAATTTTGGAAGCAGCTAATTTTAACCCATTAATTATTAGAAAAGCGTCTCAGCAATTAAAGCTTCGCACAGATGCTTCTTGGAGATTTGAAAACGAATTAGATCCTAATTTAACTGAAGAAATTAATATGGCTGCTTATCTAATTCAAGAAATTGCCAAAGGCAAGATTCTTAAAGGAACAATTGATATTTATCCAAAAAAAGTTTATCCAAAAAAGATTGGTTTGGACATGGATAAGGTAGATAGCTTACTAGGCGTTAAAATACCTGAAAAAGAAATTAAAAGCATTTTAACCAGATTAGGTTTTGAATTAAAAGGTACTAAGAAATTACAAGTAACCATACCAACTCGGAGATTAGATGTTTCCATTCCAGAGGACTTAATTGAAGAAGTTGGACGGATTTACGGATTTGAAAAGATTCCTAGCCAGTTGCCAGATGCTGCTTTAATTCCTCCTGAAAAAAATGAGGATTTGATTTACCAAAACAAAGTTAAAGATATTTTAACTAATTTAGGATTTAGCGAAGTATATAATTATTCTTTGATTGGGCAAAAAGAAGTTGATTCTGATCAAAATAAATCTAATTTAATTGAATTATTAAATCCAATTAGCCAGGAACAGAAATATATGAGGCCTAGTTTAATGCCTCTTTTAATCAAAAATGTTATGGAGAATAAGAAATATTTTGATGAGGTAAGATTATTTGAAATTGGAAGAGTTTTTCAAAAAAATAAAAATAAGGTAATTGAAAAAAAGAAATTAGGCCTAGTATTGTTTCCATCTAATTTCTATCGCTTAAAAGGAATTATTGAAACATTATTGAATAAATTGCGAATTAGCAATGTATGGTATAATGATAAATCAGGAAAAGATATAAGGGCAGAAGTAAAAGCAGGAAATGATTTATTAGGCTGGGTTAATGATGATGGTTTTGAAATAGATTTTGAAAAATTAGTTGAATTAGCTACTGAAGAAAGAATGTATCTGCCGCCTTCCAAGTATCCTTCGATGATAAGGGATATTTCGCTTTTAGTTGATCAGGGAACTAAGGTAGTTGAAGTGTTGAATTTAATTAATGCTGCTGGCGGTCCTTTAGTTATAGATGTTGAATTATTTGATATGTATGAAGGAAAAGAAGTTATGGATAATATGAAAAGCTTGGCTTTCCATATTATCTATCAATCTAATGATCATACATTGACTGATAAAGAAGTTAATAAATTACAAGATAAAATTATTAAAACATTAGAAGAAGAAGGAGGGTGGGAAGTAAGAAAATGACCAAAGAAAAAAATAAATCAAGTTATGAAGCCAAAGACATACATGTTTTGGAAGGATTAGAACCGGTCAGAAAAAGACCGGGTATGTATATTGGTTCAACTGGTATTGGAGGACTTCATCATTTAATTTGGGAAGTAGTTGATAATTCTTTAGACGAAGCCATGGCTGGTCATGGAGATACCATAGATGTTGTTCTATTGCCTGATAATAAAGTTAGAATAACTGATAATGGAAGAGGAATTCCAGTTGAAAAACATCCTCAAACAAAAAAGTCAACTTTGGAAACAGTTATGTGTACTCTTCATGCAGGAGGAAAGTTTGGCGGAGAGTCATATAAGATTGCAGGTGGTTTGCATGGAGTTGGAGTTTCTGTTGTTAATGCTCTTTCTAAATGGACTAAAGCAGAGGTTTGTCGTAATGGCGGAAAATATACTCAAGAATATTCCAGAGGTAAGCCCAAGAACAAGGTTAAGAAGAGCGGGAAATGCAAACAAACTGGCACAATTATTACTTTTGAGCCAGATCCAAGCGTTTTTAAAATAATTGAATTTAAATGGTTTAAGATATTAAAGCGTTTACGCCAGCAAGCCTATTTAACCAAAGGCGTTAAGATAATTGTTAAAGATGAGCGTAAAAAAATGTTTAAAAGCCATACTTTCTATTTTGAAGGAGGCATTGTTTCTTATGTTAAATATTTAAATAGAGATCAAGACACTAAACATGAAAATATTTTCTATATTTCAAAAGAACATGAAGATATTTTAGTAGAAGTGGCCTTTCAATACACTAATGATATTCAAGGATTAGAAGAAGGATTTGCTAATAATATTCATACTGGCGAAGGAGGAATGCACATTACTGGTTTTAGAGCAGCTTTAACCAGAACCTTTAATGATTATGCTCGCAAGAATGGTTATTTAAAAAATTCAGATGGAAATTTAAGTGGTGATGATGTTAGGGAGGGTTTAACAGCAGTTGTTAGCGTTAAATTAAGAGAACCACAGTTTGAAGGGCAAACCAAAGCCCGCTTAGGCAATCCAGAAGTTCGGACATCAGTTGAATTAATAATGGCTGATGCTTTGGAAGAGTTTTTAGAAAAAAATCCGCAAGATGCCAAGTCAATAATGGAAAAGAATATTTTAGCGGCTAAAGCTCGCCAAGCAGCCAAAGCAGCCCGTGATACAGTTATTCGTAAAGGAGTTTTAGAAGGATTAGCCTTGCCAGGTAAATTATCTGATTGTTCTAATCGCAATCCTGAAGAGTCAGAAATATTCATAGTTGAAGGAGATTCAGCAGGTGGGTGTTTTTGTGGTAATACTAAAGTTGCTTTGACTGATGGACGTAATCTAACTTTTAAAGAATTAATTAAAGAAGAAAAAAAGAATAAGAAGAATTATTGTTATACTATCAAAAAAGACGGTTCTATAGGGATTGAACAAATTAAAAATATTAGAAGAACTAAAAAAAATGCTAAAGTAATTAAGTTAATCCTTGATAATAATGAAGAGATAATTTGTACTCCAGATCATAAATTTATGTTGAAGGATGGGAATTATAAAGCAGCTAAAGATTTAATATCAAAAGATTCTTTAATGCCTCTTTATAGAAAACTGTCTAAAAGAGAAAAAAGAATTACTATTACGGGATATGAAATGGTTTTTAGTCCTAAACTGGGGAATATAAAGCATGAATGGGTTTTTACACATCTTTTAGCTGATGAGTACAATTTAAGAAATAATATTTATCTAGAATATGATGGTTCTCATAAACATCATATTGATTTCAATAAATTAAATAATAATCCAGATAACATTAAACGTATGGGCGAAGAAGAACATATGGCTTATCATCGCCGTATGCTTAAATTTACGCTTCATCGAGATGATATTAAGGAAAAATGTAAAAAAATACATCAAACACCAGAATTTAGAGAAAAAATTAGAGCAATAATGACTACCCCGAAAATGAGAAGGATGCTTAGTAAAAGATCAAAGAAATTATGGGAAGATGAAAATTATAAGAAGTATATGACTAAAAAGTTTTTAGAATTTTATAATAATTCGCCAGAATATAGGAAGAAAAATAATGCTTTGTTAAATAAAGTTCAGCAAGAATATTGGTCTGATGAGAAAAACAGAAGAAAACAATCAAGGCAAGTAAAAAAACATTTTGAATTAAATCCAGAAAGAAAAGAAGAGTATTCTTTAATGGCAAAAAAGCAATGGAAAAATCCCGAATTATTGATTTGGCGGAGTCAAAAAACAAAAGAACAATGGACAGATGAATTTAGAAAGAAAAGAAAAAAAGCTCTTAATAGGACATATTATAAGAAAACAATTAAATTTTTAAAAAATGTTTATGATGAGTATGATGGTTTAGAAAGATATGATTATTTAAGAATTCAAAATAAGGATAAAAGCATTCTGAAATTTTCAACTTTTTGTAAAAGATTTTTTAAAGGAGATGAAAAAGCTGTTTGTGATGCTGTGAAAAATTATAATCATAAAATTAAAAAGATAGTTAAAATCAAAAAAAGAATGAATGTATATGATTTAGAAGTTCCTGAAACTCATAATTTTGCTTTAGCTTCAGGAGTATTTGTTCATAATAGCGCAAAACAAGGACGTGATAGAAGATTCCAAGCTATCTTGCCTTTACGAGGTAAAATTATTAATGTGGAAAAAACAAGATTAGATAGAGCTTTAACTTCCAAGGAAATTAGAGCTATTGTTATTGCCTTGGGAGCAGCTATTGCTGAAGAATTTGATTTAAGTAAAGTTC
Source organism: Patescibacteria group bacterium (assembly GCA_018829245.1). Taxonomy (GTDB): domain Bacteria; phylum Patescibacteriota; class Minisyncoccia; order Portnoybacterales; family UBA2143; genus JAHJUH01. The sequence goes on from JAHJUH010000052.1 coordinate 7,150, forward strand.
GTTATCACAGAATCATTATTGCTTGTGATGCAGATTCAGATGGCAATCATATTGCCACACTTCTTTTAACTCTTTTCTTCAGGTATTTTCGTTCAATTATTGATGCTGGCTATTTATATGTTGCCCAGCCGCCGCTTTACAAAATTCAAAAAGGCAAACAGATAGAATATGGTTATTCAGAAGAAGATAAGAAAAAGATTTTATCTGTAATGGGTAAAGATAAAGTTAATATCCAACGTTATAAGGGTTTGGGTGAAATGAATCCAGGAGAATTATGGGAAACAACTATGGATCCAGCTAATCGAGTTTTGAAACAAATTACTATTGAGGATTCTAAAGAAGCAGATAAGGTTTTTGATGTTTTAATGGGAGATGAAGTTGCTCCACGAAAGAAGTTTATTCAGACACATGCTAAAAAAGTTAAGAATTTGGATATATAAAGATTGACATTTAATTGCAATTAAAGTAGGGTATAAGAAGTAGCCCTGCGGGGCTTTTTTATAAACAACCTATAATATGAAAATTAATCAATTGCCTAAAAAAGCAATAAGTTTTATTAAAGAAGTCCGTATTGAATTAAAGCGGGTGACTTGGCCTACTCGCCAAGAAACAATCAAGCATACTTTAATTATTATTATTTTTTCCTTGGTTGTAGCTGCGTTTTTAGGCGGATTAGATTTTTTGTTTTCATACTTACTTAATAGATTTGTAATATAATATGGCAAAACAAGTACAACAAGGAAAAAATTGGTATGTCTTACATACATACGCTGGTTATGAAGAAGCTGTATCTAGAAATTTAAAACAGCGTATTGAATCTATGAACATGGAAGATAAGATTTTTAATGTTTTAGTGCCAACTGAAAAGAAGATTAAGATTAAATCAGGCAAGCGGCAAATAGTTGAAGAAAAGGTTTATCCAGGATATGTTTTAGTAGAAATGATAGTTACTGATGATTCTTGGTATGTTGTTCGTAATACGCCAAGAGTAACTGGCTTTATTGGAGCTGGTACAGTGCCAACCCCTATTTCTGAAGAAGAAATTAAAACCCTTCAAAAAAGAATGGGCGTTGAAGAGCCAAAATATAAGATTGATGTTATGAAGGGTGATTTAGTTAAAATTACTGATGGCCCATTTAAAGATTATGACGGTAAGATTTCTGAAATTGATGAAAAAAGAGGAAAGATTAAAGTTTTAGTTTCAATATTTGGTCGGGAAACGCCAGTAGAATTAGATTTTTTACAAATTAAGAAATTATAATCTTAAGGTCATTCTGAACAAAGTGAAGAATCTTGTGATATTCAATAAAGATTCTTCGGGCTAAGGCCCTCAGAATGACATTATGTTATTATGTCTAAACCAATTAAAACAATTATAAAATTACAAATTCAAGCTGGACAAGCTAATCCAGCTCCGCCAATTGGACCAGCTTTGGGCCAGCACGGTTTGAGTATTCAGGATTTTTGTACTAAATTTAATGATGCAACTAAAGAAATGGCTGGTGATATTATTCCAGTAGAAATTACGGTTTATGAAGACCGAACTTTTGATTTTATTTTAAAAACACCTCCAGCTTCTGATTTATTGAAAAAAGCAGCTGGGATTCAAAAAGGTTCAGGCGAATCGCATAAAAAAAAGGCAGGTAAAGTAACTAAAGAACAAATCAAACAAATCGCTGAAAAGAAAATAGTTGATTTAAATGCCTATAATTTAGAACAAGCAGA
>JAHJUH010000053.1 GCA_018829245.1 Patescibacteria group bacterium
AAGTTAAAATAATTCTTCGAGCTCTCTTTTGTCCGTCTTTAAAAGTTTTAACATTACCATCACTAGCAAAAATTCCCCTAAGAAAACCAATTATAAATTCCGTATTACCCTGCATAACTGTTTCAGGAACTCCTTTACGCTTATTTGTTGCTTTAAATGTTTTAAGGAAAAGCTCACGAATTTTCTTATTTGTTAAAACAATTTCCATTACTCCACGCTCCACTCTTTTAGTTCCTTTAGTTCTTATTCCTTTTTTAAAAAGATATTTTTTAATTTTTTCAAAAATTTGCAAATCTTCTTTTAAAGAAAAAACAAATCCTATTTGCCAAGTTTTTACGCTAGGATTAATATTCCAAGTTATCCAACCATCTCCATAATTCCATCCAAGCACAAAACCATCTTCTTCTGAAAATCGATACTTTGATTTAATTATATCAAATACTTTTTTGGATAAAGCAATCTCATCTCCTTTTTGTAAATCATTTATTTTTTTCTCATCGCCATTTCTCAATACAAGTTTATGATTACTAGTTAAATCAATATAAATCCCATTATCAAAATTTATTCGATAAAGAGATTTAATGCCAGTAGGAAAAGCCTTTGCAGGTGCTATTTTCCCATTTGGACAAATAACTTTAAATTCCTTATTTATTAAATCTTTAATCTTCAATAATCCCATATTAGTATGAATTCTATTTGTCCCTCTATGACAAGGGTTAGTTGATTCGATTTCGCCTAATTTTGGCGTAGGATTATCTCTATTAATCCGATCAATAAAAATAACTCCTGGTTCGCCATTACGCCAAGCATGATGAACAATTAAATCAAAAACTTTATTGGCATTTAATTGACCGCTTACTTGACCATCTCTAGGATTAATTAAATCATACTTTTGTTTCTTCCTGACTGACTCCATAAAATTATCAGTTATAGCTACTGATATATTAAAATTATTTAAAACTCCTTCTTCTAATTTAGAAGTGATGAATTCTAGAATATCAGGATGATCTACTCGAAGAATGCCCATATTAGCACCTCGTCTTTTATTATGAACCAAAATACTATTAGCGACAAAATATCCTTTTGAAGGAACCATAATATCCATAGTTGGCATTTTATCCTTAATAATCTCTGTAACTTGGCTATAAAAATAATCGTCTTTAATAAGCTTAAGTAATTTCTTATGTTGAAGGTCCTTGAATTCTAAAATTAATCTTTTAAGTGTTTTACGAGGAAGATTTCTTTTTGAACTAGAAGAAATAGAGCTTAAATAATGCTGAATTGCGCGATATAGTTTTCTATCAGCTCCTTTTTTACTCCGTTTCTTGCCACAACCTCTACCTGGTCCATTATATAGCTTTCTTAAAAGCATTTCTTGATTAGGAATAATATCATAAGGTTGAGTTGCTTTAGGATTTTGTCTAGCCAAAAGAGTTTTCTTTTTTCTTGAAGAAATAAAACTAATATTTTTAATAAACTCTCTGATGCTTCTTTCTTGAATTATAGTTAAATGATATATTGGGTTCTTTCCAAAACGATTAGCTGATGAATATTTACGAAAACCAGAAACTATTCCTAATCCAAAAAGTAATTGCTGAACTTCTTTTACTAAACGATTAGAAATAGAATATAAGCGAGGATATCCATCATTATGAATATCTCCATCTCCTTCAAAAAGACCTCTAATAAATGCGTTGGCGCTTTTATCTGAAGAAGAAAAAATATCTTGAGGAACAAAAGCATTGATTGACCCGTTTTTAAACCAATTAGCTTTTTTAAAATAATCACACAAATACTTGGAATAAAATACAAGACAAATAGAATTATCGTTTGGTTTCTTTTCTTCACGACTAAAATCAAGTCCAAATAATTTATTCATCAAATCTTTTATTCTTTGCTTTAATTCTTTGTCTTGATCTTCTATGGAAAATATAATTCTTCCGCCACTAATACATCCATCAGCCATATAAATTCCTAATAATTCTGCTAAATCAGGATTCATTTTTTTAGGAATCTTTATTTTATTAGCATTAAAATGCTGGTTTTTTTCTAAACTAAGAAGTTCTTGATCTTTAGAATAATGACCACCTAAAACATGAATAATCCAATCACCTTTTTTAATCTGTTCAGCTGGTTTAAAATCAAATTCTCCTTTTTTATTAATAACTCCGATTGGATGATTATAGGTAGAACAAATTTCTGTGCCTAATTTTGTCTTAATTCTAAAAACATCAGCTTTGCCATTATCTTCTGCTAAAAAAACTTGTTCAAATTCTCCATTAGTATAAACAAGACTTTTTGATGGATTATCGCCTAAAGGCGGGCAATCTAAAAATTCAGATATTGGTTTTACGCCTTTATCAGTTCTAACTAAACTATCATAACCAATACATCC
>JAHJUH010000054.1 GCA_018829245.1 Patescibacteria group bacterium
AACTTGTTTAATATAATTTTCTAACCATTCTGAAGTGGTTACCCAGTTGCGTCCTTGTTTAACTGCTTTTAATTTTCCATGTCTAGCTCGCAAACTTAAATAATCCTGCGAATATTTACAATTCTCAGCTGCTTCCTTAAGAGAAATATATTCAATTTTATTCTGAGATTTGATCATAACTGTTATTTAAATATCTCTTTGTGCCAAATTACTAAAATTAAAGCAGGAACAACCACAACTAAAATCCATAAGGTCTGGATTAAATCTTGATAAACACATTGTAGAATAGAAAAGCAATACATTTTTTATTTATTAATTCGTTAAAATAAAAAGCAGGAAACTATAAAAGGAATTCATATGAAGAATTCTATAGTTTCCTGCAGAAAATTTATTATCGAATTGTAGTTACATTATACATTTAAACAGAAACTAGAGTCAATACACTTATCCGATAGTATCGGATGGTTCAAAGTATCACCCGCTAACTTTTATTTTTCCCTCTAATTTTTGGCTTAAATAAACAAAAAAAGCCTATCGGCAGTTAGTTAAAATATTTTTAATTTTAATTTTTTAATTTTAATTTTTTTAGTTATCCACAGATGAAATTTTAATATGTTGTTTTTTGTGTTTTAGTTTTTTAGTTAATACAAGGTCCGACCTGTCAAGCGAAACCTTTTGAAAAAGGTTTCTACTTGCCTATGTCGGACCTTATGTTAGAAAAGTCCAAATACTGAGAAGGTCCGACCTTAAAAGTAGTAACCTTTTATAAAATAAAAGGTTGCGCTTTTTAGGTCGGACCTTGGCTTAATTAAAACAAATCCATTTTCCTTTTTGATTGTTTAGCTCGGCTTAATTCTATCCTTCTTAAAAACCCTTCTATTTGATCAAGACGATAAACCCTATAATTATTGACTGGATTACGATATGGCTTTAAAATTCCTTTCTTATCCCAATTTCTTAAGGTTAAAGGAGTAACATGAATTAGTTTAGATGCTTGTTTAATAGTAAGGTATTTCATAGTTTTAAGCAGATTTTATTAATCTTTATTAATGTTTATTAATCTTTATCTATTATAACTTTTTTACTAAATGTGTGTCAATAGTATTCTTAAGGAACGTCCTTAAAATATACGTCCTTTGCAAAGAACGTAATATTTTAAAGACGTTCCTTTGATTTTGCTAAATTCTAACTTTAATACTCTGAAGAATGCCTAATCCTATAAAAATACTTATTAAACTACTGCCACCATAACTAACCAAAGGCAAGGTTAATCCAGTAATTGGCAGAATAGCCATATTCATACCAATATTAACGATTACTTGGATAAAAATAATTATTACTAAACCAACAGCAAAAAGACGAGAAAAATTATTTGAAGAAGCTAAAGCTATCTTAATAATTCTCCAAAACAAAAGAGCATAAAGAATAAGTAAAAAAGAAACACCCATTAATCCCCTTTGTTCAGATAGAGCGGCAAAGATAAAATCAGTATGCTGTTCAGGTAAAAACTTCAAACCAGCTTGAGAATTCAAACCTAATCCTTGTCCAAACAAACCGCCTGATCCAATAGCAATTAATGATTGGCTAATATGATATCCACTGCCATATGGATCTTCTTGAGGATTAAGAAAAGTAAGAATTCTTTGTTTTTGATTATCCTTAAGAACACCAAACCAACTTCCAATAAATAAGAGTATTAGAATTAAAGAAAGAGCAATTAAATGGCGAGTTTTAATTCCAGCTACTATAATAAGACCCAGCCAAATACCAACTAAAATTAAAGCTGATCCAAAATCAGGCTGAAGAATAACTGCGATAACAAAAAGCCCGATATAAAAACCAGAGATAATAAGATGGCGAACCCGATACATTTCAATATGCCTAAAGGAAAAATATTTAGCTAAAAACAAAATTACTACTATTTTAATAAACTCTATTGGTTCAAAACGAAAAGAACCTATATGAAACCAACTAGACGCTCCCCTAATTTCTTTAGAAGACAAAACTAAAAACAAGGAAGCTAATGAAAGCAAATAAAGAATAATTAAAATAGATGAATGATTTTTAAAGATTCTATAATCAAAGAAACTTAAAGCAATCATAATTAAAAAACCAATGCCAATAAAAACAGCTTGTTTTGGAAAAAAAATTGATGACTCTGGAGGCCCAATGCCATAAATAGTTAAAAGCCCTACTCCAGAAAGAAGCAAGGCAATAATAATAAGAGGCCAATCAAGTTTACGAAAATGAGTAAACATA
>JAHJUH010000055.1 GCA_018829245.1 Patescibacteria group bacterium
TATTCATAAGATCCATTTCCTGGATCAGTTGGAACAGAAGACATATAATTAGGCTCTAAAGATGAATCTACGGCTGCCCAATTATTACTGCCGCTAGTCCCAGGATAGCCAGTACTAGCATTATCATCATAATACATTTCTAAACCTAAAGCTACTTGCCTTAAATCAGCTAATCGCCTAACATCGCGCGCTTTCATTCTAGCTGTATTCAAAGAAACCAAAACCATAGTTGATAAAAGGCCAATAATAGTAACAACTACCAATAACTCAATTAAAGTAAACCCCTCACTTTTTTGGAATTTTTTGTATATTTGTTGCCCCGCGCTCTTTTCTAAAAAGTGAGGGGTAAATCCAATATTTTGTTTATTTGAAAAATCTAACATTTTATTCCTTTGTTTAATAAACCACAATACGACCTTTTTTATAAACCTCCAGCTAAATTATAAATTGGCATAAATACAGCAAAAATCAAAATACTGACACCTAAACCTAATCCAATAATTAGAATAGGTTCAATTAACTGGCTAAGATTATCAACCACATTTTCTATTTCCTTATTATAAAAACTAGTTAATTTTTCTAAAATTTCTTCTAATCTTCCTGTTTTTTCTCCAGTTTTAAGCATTTGGCAAAATAAAGAAGGAAATTCATCATATTGTTCAAAAACAGAACTTATACTTTTACCTGATTTTACTTCATCTCTTGCTTTAAAAATAATTTCTTGAAAAATAACATTATCAATAACCTCTCCAGCAACACTCAGGCTTTGAATAATTGAAACTCCGCCTTTGAATAAAGCGCTTAAACTATCAGCTAACTGCGCTAAGTAAGCTTTTTGAATAATCTTGCCAAAAATAGGAATCTTTAATTTAAATTTATCCCAATAAATTCTTCCCTGTTTTGTTTTTTTGTATTGCCATACACCATAGCCAATACCTAATAAAATCAATAAAATTATCCATCCCTTAGTTCTAATAAAATCACTTGTCCAAATAACAAATCTAGTTGATAAAGGCAATTCTTGTCCAGCTTCAATTAAAGTAGCAGTCAAACTAGGAATAACCATAACTAAAATCAAAACTCCAACCACTAAGAAAGCACTTAGGATAAAAAGAGGATAAATCATAGCTCCTCTTACCCTAGTCATAAGGTAATAATCTCTTTCTAAACTATCAGCTAAATAAACTAAACTTTCTTGAAGCTGGCCAGCAACTTCGCCTGTTTTAATAAGATTTATAGTAAAAAAAGAAAATGCTTTTGGGTGATTATCTAATGCCTTTGAAAAAGACATGCCTCCATTAACATCATTAGCAACCTTTGTAATAATCTCCCTAAAATAATGGTTCTCTGCTTGTTTTCCTAATGTTTTTAAAGATTGAACTAAAGGAATATCTGCTCCAACTAAAATAGACATTTGTCTGAAAAATATAAAAACTTCCTTTTTTTTAACTCGTTCAAAAAGTTTAATATTCTTAGCTAAAAAAAATACACTTTCAACTGCTTCAAGTTTAACAACTATTAAATCATGGCCTTGAAGAGTTTCTAAGGCTGCTGATTTATCAGGAGCTTCTACTGTTCCTGATTGAGTTTTTCCTTGCTGATTTCTAACTAAATAATTAAATTTCATACTCCTTATTTCTTCAATAACATTTTAAATTCTGAAAGATTGGTTGACCACAATTTTGCATCTTCTAAAGAAACTAATTTGCGATTAACTAAATCAACCAAAGAACGATTCAATGAAATCATTCCTTCATTTGAACTAGTTTCAATAATCATGTCTATCTGATGGGTCTTGCCTTCCCTAATTAAATTTCTAATAGCTGAATTAGCAATCATCAATTCAACAGCATTAATTACTCCTCCTTTTAAACAAGGCAGCAATCTGCGGGATAAAATTCCTAAAATAGTTGCTGATAATTGCATCCTAATCTGATTTTGCTGATGAGGAGGAAAACTATCAATAATTCTATCAATAGTTTGAGCAGCTGTATTTGTATGTAAAGTAGTTAAAACCAAATGACCGGTCTCTGCTGCTGTTACAGCACTGCTAATAGTTTCTGGATCGCGCATTTCACCAATCATAATAACATCTGGATCCTGACGAAGAACTTCGCGTAATCCCCTATGAAAATTCTGAACATCACTGCCTACTTCTCGCTGATCAATAATACATTTATCTTCAATAAATAAATATTCTACTGGATCCTCAATAGTTATTACGTGCTCTTGGCGAGTATGATTTATCTCATTAACCAAAGCAGCTAAAGCAGCTGATTTACCATGACCAGAAGGTCCAACTACCAAGAAAAATCCTTGAGGAACTTTAATAATATCATAAAGAATTTCTGGAAGATTCAATTCTTTAATATCTCTAATCTTGGTTGGAATTAAACGCAAGGCAATGCTAATTTTATTTAATTGAAAATAAACATTAACCCTAAAACGCGCTTTGTTTTTATGATCAAAAGATAAATCAATATCTCTTTGGCTTAAAAATTGCTCTTTTCGCTCTTCTGGAATAAGAATAAAAGCTAATTCCTGTATGTCTTTACTGGTTAATGCCGATTCTTTTTCTAAGGCAGATAACTTGCCATTGCTTCTGACCATTGGGGGACGACCAGGAGAAAAATGAACATCAGTTACTTTTTTCTCTATAGCTAAATCTAATATTTTTTCGAGCCTTAACTTATATTGTTCAATATCCATACCCTGTAGAAGAATTTTGAATTTAAATTAACTATTTGTTAATAAATAATCCAAAACTCTTTTTTATTTACTTGATTATCATTAATACCCCGTTTTTCTTTTCGCCAAAGGCGAATTTCAAAATTTCTCTACGGGGCATGCTTATTCTCCTTTTGAAAGTATTTCTTTAACTTTGGCTACAACAGCTGTCGGCGTAAAATGAGCTTTAATAATATATTCATTTGCCCCTAAAGACATTCCCTTTTCAACTTCACTGTTTTGGCCAAGATTAGTCAAAAGAACAATAGGAATATTTTTAAATTTTGAATCACTTTTAATTTTTTTTAATATTTCAAATCCATCCATTTTAGGCAAAACAATATCTAAAAGTATTAAATCAGGAATAAATTCTTTGACTTTAGCCAATCCAGCTTCCCCATCAATAGCTACTTCAACCTCAAAATTGTTTTTAGAAAACTTAGCTACATACATTTCACTAAGAAAAGGATCGTCTTCAATGATAAGTATTTTTTTCATAATATTAAATTCCTTTCAATTAAATTAAGGTCCTTCTATATTCAATCCTTGAGATCTATCTGGAATTGAATTTGTTTCTAAATAGTATTCTAACTCATAATCTGTTTGATTATCAAGTGACTCGTACTTATATTTATAATCCCCTTCATTATTTGGATCAACTGGAACGCCCCGCATTATTCCATTACTAATTAATGCCTGTGACAAAACATCAGTTGTTCCATTAATCTCAATTTTTACTCCTCCAGAATCAGGATAAGCTTGATTATCATTATGATACATTGTTAATCCAATCATAATAGATTTAATATCATTCACCCTGCGACTATCTTTACTTTTAGCTCTAATACTGCCAACTCCAATCAAAACAATTGAAGCTAAAAGACCGATTATGGCAATAACTACTAAAAGCTCAATTAATGTAAACCCCTCACTTTTTTGGAATTTTTTGTATATTTGTTGCCCCGCGCTCTTTTCTAAAAAGTGAGGGGCAAATCCTTTGTTTTTTTTCATACCCCGTAGAAGAATTTTGACATCTTAAACTTTAAAATATCAAACTTCTTATGATTTAATCTTGTTTTGTTAATTTATATCCCCATAAATTATTTTTAAATTTTTCTTTTAGAAAAATTAGGTCAAAATTTCTCTACGGGGTCATATATTTTGATCTCCTTCAACCTTTTTAATCATTTCTTCAAAAGAAATGATTCCTTGAAGAACTTTTTTAATTCCATCTTGTTTCATTGTAATCATGCCTTGTCTTTTAAATTCTTCCTCTATTTTTATTTCAGTTGCTTCCTTATTAATAATTTCTTCTAATTGAGAAGTCATTTTTAGCATTTCATAAAGAGCAATTCTTCCTTTAGTTCCTTTTTCTCCACAAGTTTTACAACCAACTGTCTGATATATCTTAAACGGCTCTTGCCAAGAAAATTCTTTTCTTTGTTCAGGACTTAATTTATCTATTTCATCTTTAATAATTTGGGTTATTTGAGCTGAAGCAATTACTTCTTTCTTACAGTCTGAGCAAAGCCGTCTTATTAATCGTTGAGCAATAGCCAAATTTAAAGAAGAAGGCAAAAGAAATTGTTCAATTTCCATATCAATTAAACGAGGAACAACTCCTAGAACATTATTAGTATGTAAAGTAGAAAGAAGAATATGACCTGTTAAAGCAGCATGAATAGCTAAACCAGCTGTTTCCTTATCTCTTATTTCTCCCACCATAATAATATCTGGATCTTGTCTGAGAATATGACGCAAACCTGAAGCAAAAGTATATTCTATTTCCGGCCTAACCTGAGATTGATTAATTCCTTTTACAAAATATTCAACTGGATCTTCCAAGCTGACAATATTAACAGATTCCTGATTAAGCTTATTTAAAATTGAATAAAGAGTTGTTGTTTTACCAGAACCAGTCGGGCCAGTTATTAAAATCATGCCAAAAAGATTTTCAATGCTTGTTTCTAATAATTTTAAATTATCTCCTTGAAGTCCTAAATCCTCAAAAGATTTTATGCCAGATGTTGAATCTAAAACTCTTAAAACTACTTTCTCTCCATTAGAAACTGGAAACGTAGAAACTCTAAAATCAATTTGATTCCCGTCAATTACCGCATGAAATCGGCCATCCTGAGGAACTCTCGTTTCATCAATCTTTAAATCAGAAAGTATTTTAATTCTAGAAATAATAGACAACTGAATCTCTTTTGGAAGAATAAGGCTGGTATAAAGAACCCCATCAACTCTAAAACGAACTTTAACTTCATTTCCAACTGGTTCAATATGAACATCAGAAGCCTTTCCTTCAATAGCATGTTTTAAAATAACAGCCACTATTTTAGTAACTGGCGTATCAGTAATAATCTTTTGAGTTGCCTCTTCTGTTGCTCTTTCCTTTCTCTTAATTAATTTAATTTTCTCTTCTGATTCTAATTCTTTTTCTAATTCATAAAGCGCCTCTTTTACTTCTCCACGAAAAGTCCGATACTGTTTTAAAATATTTTTTAAACCATTTTCATCAATAGCAAATATTTTTGTTTCTAAACCGCTTCTTTGAGTAATAAATCTTAGAGCTTCTTTGGCTTTAAGATTATCAGGACTAAGCATTCCTACCTCTAAAACATTTTTTTGTTTGTTAATAGGAACAAATTTATAGAAAATAGCTGCTTCTTCAGGAATTTCTTTTAAAACATCTACTGGAATATTTTCATTAGACAAATCTACAAAAGGAAATTTTGATATATTCTTATTTATTTCAGATATTTCTACTTTTAAATTGTCTTTTTTTTTAACCTCCATTGATCCTAAGGTCTGACCTTTATTTAATTAGATGAAAACGGATTTTTATTTCCTTTTGAATCTATTTCTAAAGGCCATTCACTATAAATCTTTAAATCTTGGAAAGAAGATTTTTTTAAAAAACTAATATTAAAATCAATCTTCTTAATAGCTCTTTCTGTAGAAGATATATTTTTACTGGTTAATAATAAGTCTGATTCTGTAGGAACTGAACTTGAAGACGGCAAAGAATCCCAAAAGCCAAAATACAGAATAACAAAAGCTGCTATAACAATAACAATAAAAACAATTAACAATGTTCGTTGTTTTTTTTCCTGTGGAAAAGAAATAGAATTTTTAAAAGGAAGTTTAAAAGCCATAATTATTTGATATAATAAACCTTTGCTTTTACATTAAATTCAAAAACATTTAAAGTAGCTGACGGATCACTTTTGCTCGTAAAAGGAGTAAAATTAATTGAATATACATCAATAGCCCTAACGCTATTTTCCAATGCTTTTAAATAATTTTTAAAAGCATCATAAGAACCATTAACTTTTACATTTGCGGTGAAATAAAACAGCTTATCAGAATCTTGAACAGTTTCTTCAGAAGTGGTTTTCTTTTTTTCGATTTCTTCAAAACTTATTGAATCTAATAATAATCCATTGCTTGAAGCTAATGATTCAAATTGAACTAATAGAAAAGGAATATCTTTTTCATTAGGCAATGCTAAAAAAAGCTTATCTGCTTCCTTTCCTATTTCTTGATAGCTTTGATTAAGTTCTTCTGTTTTTAACAAAAGTTCTTCTAACTTAGCTAAATAATCTTCGCTTTGGGATATATCTTTTTTTAAATTTTTAACAGAAGACCAAAGAGAATTTGCAAAAACAAATATTAAAACCACGCCTATTAATAAACTGATTAAACTAATAATGATTTTTTGATTCATATAAATTTACTTAGAAAGTGAAAAACTATTATCTAATTCTAATGTTAATTCAGAAGTAACTTGCCCATATGTGCTTAATCCAGCTTTTGAAAGCTCAATGCTTTTAATTCGCGGATCCTCTTCAAAAACAATGACTTGCTTGGCTAAAGCGCTATAACTACTTGCTTCTATTTTTAAATTAAACTTGTTTTCAGACAAATCTATATTCATGTCAGCAAATTGAACTTGAGAAAGCGTTAACTCTTCCATCATCTCAAAAACCTTAGAAAAATAAATCCGGTGGTCTAAAAATTTTTCAAATCCATCAATTCTTTTTCCTAGTTCCATAAAATTACTTTCTAAATCATCGTTTCTTTGATTTTGTAAATTTTCTATTCTTTCAATCAAAGATGCTTTATTTTTAATCAAGTTAGATTGATATCCCCATAATCCTAAAGAAGTTAAAATAACCAATATTAAAAAACCGATTGATAAAATCATTAAAATACTATTTTTTGAAGTTATTTGTTCAGATAAACTACCAAAAGCCGAAACCTTTGATTTAAGGCCAATCCCATCTTTTTTCTTGTATTTATCTGGTATTAATTTAATGTCCATAATTTAATATTATTCTAATATTAATCTCTCATAGCTAAGCCAGTAGCTACGACTAAAACTGGGCCTAATTTCTTTAAAACCGGCTTAAGTAATGAAGGATAAACCACTCGAGCAAAAGGATCTCCTATTGAAACATCTAAAGATAATTTCTCTTTTAAATTATCGCTAAAATCAGACAACCAAACACCTCCGCCAACAAAAATACATTTTTCAACTTTTCGATTATACTTGCTCTGATAAGAATCAATTATTTTCTTAACTTCAACAATAATAACTCCTAAGTTAGGTTGAATGCTTCCCTTTAATTGAGATGTAAATTCATTAAATGATTCTTTGTCTGATAATCCTTTTTTTAGCTTTTCTGCTTTTTCTAAACTTAAACCTACTTGCTCAGCAATAGCTTGAGTTATTCTTGCTCCTCCTATTTCTAAATTATGAGTTACTCGAATATATCCATTATCAATAATACTAACGCTAATAGAACGCGCTCCAGCATCAATTAGAATAATAGTACTTTTATCATTACCAATTAAAGCACGGGTTAAGCTAAAAACTTCTTCTTCTATAACTTTAAGATTTAATCCAGACAAACTAGCTATTTGCTTATAGTCATTAATGATTTTTTTAGGCACAGCAATAAGCAAGGCCTGATACTCTGTATTATTAATTGGTGAATCAATAATACTCCAATCCAAAACAACTTCAGATATAGGGACTGGAATATATTTCTTTGCTTCAAAGGGAACAGCTGCAGCAATTTCTTTTTCAGACATATTTGGAAAATCAATCAAAGTTGAAAAACTAAAACAAATAGGAATGGAAAAATACGCATCCTTAGATTCAATCTTTGCTTCCTTAATGCTCTTCTTTATAATCTCAGCTACTTCTTCATTAGAAATTTTAAGAGATTTTGAACTTACCTTATACCCATTTTTCTTAAGATGCTCTTCTAATGAATAAATAGAGTAATTCTTCAATTCATATCTTTCGTCCTTCTTTTCCAATTCAACCAATTTAACTGCTGAAGCTCCAATATCAATACCTAAAAAACTCTTTGGTTTTTTTTTAAATAAAAACATTTAATTTAATTATATCATATTTTGAAAAACCAAACTAAAAAAGATATCCACAACCCCCTTTATTATGATAAAATACATCTATTATGCCCCGTAGAGAAATTTTGAATATAAAAAACAACACAAAACACAGTATAATTGGGTGATGATAATAAATAGATATATAAATAATAAATAATTTTGTATTTAATTTTTTTTCCAAAAAAATTAGTTCAAAATTCTTCTACGGAGTATGAAAAAATTCATCCTTGATTTACTCTTTCCTATTAATTGTCTTGAATGCAATCAAGAAGGAAAATTCATCTGTTCAGCTTGTTTTAAAAAAATACCTATTAATGAAAAAGATATTAAATTTAACAAAGATTCTGTTCTTAATAAATTGATTATTGCTAGTAATTATAGCTATCCTTTGATTAAAAAAGCTATTCATAGATACAAATATGATTTTGTTAAAGAATTAGCTAATCCTTTAGGACAATTAATGATTAAAAAATTAAATCAGCAGAATATTAAAGATTCTATTCTTATCCCTATTCCTCTTCATTTAAAACGTCTGAGATGGAGAGGATTCAATCAAGCAGACCTTCTTGCTCAACATATTGGTAAAGAATTAAATATCCCTGTAATTAATAATTTACTCATCAGAACCAAACACACACTCCCTCAAGCTAAAATAGAAAATGCCCAAGAAAGACAACAAAACATTAAACAGGCCTTTAGTTTAGAGGTCCGACCTCAAAAAGTAGGAACCTTTAGTAAAAAGGTTCCGCTTTTTAGGTCCGACCTCGAATCTAAAACCCTCATCCTAATAGACGACATCTCAACCACCGGTGCTACATTAAAAGAATGCGCTAAAATATTAAAACCATTAAAGCCAAA
>JAHJUH010000056.1 GCA_018829245.1 Patescibacteria group bacterium
GAATTAAATCTTTTTTTATCTTCTTTGTTTAATCGTTTGCCTTGGAAGGAAGTTGAGGTCCGACCTGAAAATCCCTAACCTTAACTAACAAAATTTTATATTATTTTCACGTATTAAGTATTTTAGATGGAAAGGTTAGGGTTTTTAAGGTCGGACCTTGTTAATTCGTTATTTATGTCAATTAATCAACAAAATATTAGGAATTTCTGCATTATTTCACATATAGATCATGGTAAGTCAACTTTGGCTGATCGGTTTTTAGAAATTACTGGAACTATTGAACAAAGAGAAATGCGCAAGCAGTTTTTAGATACAATGGATTTGGAAAGGGAAAAGGGAATTACTATTAAATTACAGCCAGTCAGGATGAAGTATAATGAATATGTTTTAAATTTAATAGACACTCCTGGCCATGTTGATTTTACTTATGAAGTTTCAAGAAGCTTAGCTGCTGTTGAGGGCGCTATTTTGTTAGTTGATGCCAGTCAAGGCATTCAAGCTCAAACATTGGCTAATTTGCATTTAGCTCAGGAACAGAATCTTATTATTATCCCAGTAATTAACAAGATTGATTTGAGTCATGCTCAAGTTGAAGAATCAGTTAAAGAATTAAGTCAGTTGTTGAAAATAGATGAGAAAGATATTTTAAGAATTTCAGCTAAGCAAGGAACAAATATTGAACAAGTTTTAAAAGCAGTTATTGAAAAAATTCCAGCTCCTAAAGGAAATATTAAAGACCCTTTAAGAGCTTTAATATTTGATTCTATTTATGATTCATACAAGGGAGTTGTTGCTTTTATTAGAGTTGTTGATGGTCAGGTTAAAGCTTGGGATAGAATAAAAATGAAGGCCTCTGGAAAACAAGCTGATATTATTGAAGTTGGCGTATTTAGACCTCAATTAAGCAAAACAGATATGATTCAAGCAGGTGAAGTTGCATATATTGCCACTGGTTTAAAAGAATTAGACCAATGTCGGGTTGGAGACACTATTATTAGCATTAATGCTAAAACAGAATCTTTGCCAGGGTATAAGGAAATTAGGCCAGTTGTTTTTGCAAGTTTTTATCCTGCTGAAACAGATAATCATGATTTATTAAAAGATAGTTTGGCTAAATTAAGGTTAAGTGATGCGGCTTTGCAATATGAACCAGAATCATGTGAAGGATTAGGCAGGGGATTTCGCTGCGGATTTTTAGGAATGCTTCATTTGGAAATAATCTTGGAGAGGTTGAAGAGAGAATACAATTTAAATTTAGTAGTTACTTCGCCATCAGTCAGTTATCAAATAATTGATAAAAAAGAAAATAGCTTTATTATCTCTTCTCCAGAAGATCTACCTGAACCAAATCAGATTACAGAAACTAAAGAGCCCTGGGCTGATTTAGAAATTATTGCTCCTAATCGATATTTAGGACAGGTTATGAAATTATTAGAGGGCATTAGGAATGAATACAAAGATACTCAATATTTAAGCCCTGAAAGAGTTTTAATAAAATACCAGGCTCCGCTTAATGAAATCATTATTGATTTTTATGATAAATTAAAAAACACAACCGCTGGTTATGCTTCAATGAGCTATGAAGTAGCTGATTATCGTTCAGCTGATTTAGTTAAATTAGATATTTTAATAGCTGGAGAAAAAACAGAGGCCTTTTCAAGGATTGTTCATAAGCAAAGGCTTGAAAAAGAAGCCAGAGCTTTAGTTAAAAGATTAAAAGAAGTTATTCCTAAACAGCTTTTTAATGTTGCTTTACAAGCAGTTGTTGGTGGAAAAGTTATTGCTCGAGAAACAATTTCAGCCATGCGTAAAGATGTTACTGGTTATTTATATGGCGGAGATTATACTCGTAAAAAGAAACTATTAGAAAAGCAGAAAAAAGGCAAGAAGAAAATGAAAGCTATTGGTAAAGTTAATATTCCTCAAGAAGTTTTTCTAAAAGTTTTGAGGAAATAAGAAAAAAGGTTAGTAACTTTAAATCAAAAGGAACGTCCTTAAAATATACGTCCTTTGCAAAGGACGTATATTTTAAGGACGTTCCTTGGAAAACGTTCCTTGGAAGATTAGAAGATAATCTTTGAAATTATTTAAATCTCTGATACACTTTTAATAGAACATCGGAGCTATTAAAAATATAGTCATACTTAAAACAATTAAACTGGCTAAAATAATCCAGATCCATCGAAACATCTTTTTTTGAGTAGATATTTTCATTTAATAAATATAGCATATATGGCTCATCAAGATCAATATAAAAAATTCATTAAAAAAATGCTTGGTTCAAAGGTCTTCCTTTTTCTAATCTTTATAATCTTAATCATTTTAACAATTAATCTATCCCAAGAAAGTTATAAGAAGTATCAATTAAAAAAAGAAATTAGCGGATTAAAATTAGAGATTGATCGATTAGAAGGCAGTAAGCAGCAATTATCTAATTTAATGGAATATTTTAAAAATGATTCCTATTTAGAACAAGAAGCTCGAGTTAAACTTAATTTAAAAAA
>JAHJUH010000057.1 GCA_018829245.1 Patescibacteria group bacterium
AATTCGTAATTTTGTAGAGAATATGAAAAATTATAATAAACTCTTTTTAGTCGCAATAATTGTGCTATTTTTTGTTTTATATTCTGAAATAGCATTAGCTATACCTGAATTCTCAAATATTCCCGATGAAAATACTCCTGTTGTTAGTGATTATAGTATTGTTTTAACTATTGCCAGAGACGAAGTTAATAACATTACTTATATCGGAGGAAATTTTACTTCTATTAACGGTCAAGCCCGGAGAAATCTTGCTGCTTTTGATTCCAATGGTAACCTTACTTCTTGGAATCCTATTGTTAATATGGATGCTGGAATAAATAATTTAGTTATCAGTGGAAATACAATCTATGCTTCGGGTTATTTTGCCACTATTAACGGCCAAGCCCGGAACCGCCTTGCTGCTTTTGATTCCAATGGCAATCTTACTTCTTGGAATCCTAGTGCTAATCATGTTGTAGATATTTTAGCTGTTAGCGGAAATACAATCTATGTTGGAGGTTATTTTACTATTATAAACGGCCAAGCCCGGGACCACCTTGCTGCTATTGATTTCAATGGCAACCTTACTTCTTGGAATCCTAATATTATTCCGGCTGATGGTCGGTTATCTGCTTTAGCTGTTAGCGGAAATACAATCTATGTTGGAGGTAGTTTCAATAGTATTAACGGTCAAGCCCGGAGAAATCTTGCTGCTTTTGATTCCAATGGCAATCTTACTTCTTGGAATCCTATTGTTAATATGGATGCTGGAATAAATATTTTAGCTGTTAGCGAAAATACAATCTATGTTGGAGGTTATTTTAATGTTATTAACGGCCAAGCCCGGAACAGTCTTGCTGCTTTTGATTCCAATGGCAATCTTACTTCTTGGAATCCTGATGCTTATGGTGGTTTAGGTTTTGTAGAAGCTTTAGCTGTCATTGGAGATACAATCTATGCTGGAGGTAATTTTACCATTATTAATGGCCAAGCCCGGGACCACCTTGCTGCTATTGATTCTAATGGCAACCTTACTTCTTGGAATCCTGATGTTGGTCCTAGTCTTACTTTTATATACGATTTAGCTGTCAGCGGTAACAATACACTTTATGTTGCTGGTACCTTTAATAACATTGGTGATAGGGCAATACGGTCTTTTGCTATATTCAGTAAGGGTGGTACTCCTCCGATTCTTCCTTTAGCTTCTTCTAATTTAACAACCACTGCTCTTTCAGACACCGAGATAAAATTAACATGGCAAGATAATTCTAATAATGAAACTGGATTTAAAATATACCGAAGCGCGAGTCCTTTTGTCCAAATAGCCACAGTGTCTGCCAATACTACCAGTTATATTGATAAGGGCTTAACTCCCAACAAAACATATTCATATCAGGTTTTTGCTTATAACGATCAAGGAAATTCGGCTGTCCCTACTAATACAGCATCAGTTACAACAAAAGAAACTCCTGTTGTTTGTACCAATGAATGTTCTGTTTTAAGTCAAGTTCAATGTTCTGATTCTACTAATAAGCAGATCTGTGGGAATTACGACTCTGATACTTGTTTGGAATGGGGAAGTTCTCAATTATGTACAGGAGATGTTACTACTTGCGGATATGGAGTTTGTTCTGATAGTCAAACAGCATATAACTGGAGATGTTCATCAGGAGGTTGTGTGTATAGCTGTAAAGAAGAGATGTCTTGTGTTCCAGAACTTCCTTCTCCTACTACCTTAAATATATCCTTATCAGCAAATCCTAATTCAGGAATATCTTCATTAAGTAATGTGTCATTAACAGCAAATGTATCAGGAACAGCCCAAGGAAACATTAATTATACATTCTATTGCAATAGAAATGACTCAGGAACCAATATCACTACTCCTTATGATGTTAAAGGTGATAATGTATCATCATTAATCAAAACAGCATCAAATCTCTGTGATTATTCCCAGCCAGGAACTTATGTTGCCAAAGTGATAGCTGAAAGAGGAGGAAAGCAAGCAGAATCAAGAGTAAGTATTGTTATTAATAGTCCTGCTCCAACGCCTCAGCCAATCACTTCAATGCCTACACCCACGCCTGTTACCCCAACAACTCCTACTCCAACACCAACTCCAACTCCAATAACAGAAACTCAAAAACAAGTCCAGATACAGGTATTAGAAACTCAGATTCAATCCCTTCAACAGCAGATAGTTCAGCTTATTACCCAGCTAATACAGTTATTACAAGAACAGCTTCAGGTACTTAGCAAGATATAATGTAAATAGATAGAACAGATATGAGTATAACCAAAAAATCCCGCAGAAACGGGATTTTTTGGTGGCCTTTAATTAGATTTTAATCAATCGGTCTTGGAATCCTTTCATTTTCGTAAAGAGGGTATAGCTCTTTATCAATTGTTCGTTCAAAGCATTTTCTCCCAGCAGGATGTTTCCAGTTCCAGCTTGGATTTTTAGTGTTGCCAGGTATTGGAACTCTAGAACGAGTCTCTTTATCAAGTTCATCACTTGCTAGGTTAAATGTAGCGCATAATTCAAACGAGTTTTCCCCCTTTATAATATACTCATAAGGTTCATTAGTTTGGGGATCATTTGGAGCTTGGTATCCGCTTATTTCGTCTTTCAGGTTGTTCAAGTTTTCAGGCAGAACTTCTTTTCTTCTCCAGTTCTCAATAATTTGCCATTGAATGCTTTCAAGATCACTTGTTCTTTCTTGGTCAAAGCGGCGTAAGCGTTCGGTTTTAGGAGAGCCGATTACAAAGAATCCAGTTATCATTACTATCAGGGCAATAGATGTAATTAGCCAGACAAAGTATTTGTGGTTGAGAAAGGCTTTTGTTCTCCTGACATTCCATAAATAATATCCAAAAAACAGCCAATAAATATTTATTCTTTGATTTATATACGCACCAAGAAACGATTGGCAAGCTGATAGACGAGCTTACCAATTCAATTGATTTGGGTAAGATAGTTGACTCCATTGTAAACAGCATAAAAGAAGCAATGCAATTAGATAGGACAGGAATTTTGTTGGTTGATCAAAATGATGGGACAATAAAATATAAAATAGCTAAGGTGGTCGGATTTAATGAGAACAACGGTATTAGCTTGGTGCAAGATAATTTTTTAACTCGCTATCTTGAAAAAACGCAAAAACCGTTGGTCAGAGATGAGCTTCAAATAATTGCAAAAGATTTGAGTAATGCCCATGAACGCCAGAACTTTTTTCAGCTCTCAGAAAATATGAAACGCATTGAGGCGTCCCTTTGTTTGCCAATGGTAATCTCAAGCAAACTGATTGGGATTATTGTTCTTGGTTCAAAGATGTCGGGCGATGCATACACAAACGAGGATTTAACTCTTTTAAATACACTTTCAAAGCAGGCCGCCATTGCAGTAGATAACGCAAGGTTATACAAAGAGGTGCAGGATTTTAGCCAAACATTGCAAGATAAGGTTGACGAGCAAACAAAGGAAATAAGAGGGCAAAAAGAAAAAATTGAAAAAGCATACGCCATAGAAAAGCATGCCCACGAAGAACTAAAACAACTGGATGAAGCTAAAACCCAATTTATGCTTGTAACCCAGCACCACCTGCGGACTCCGCTTTCTGTAAATATGGGGTTTTTAGATCTTTTGTTAAAAAATCATTACGGCAAATTATCGGCGAAAATAAAAAGAATTGTTTTAAGATTAAGCGATTCTACGTTAAAGGAAATAAAAGTGGTAAACGAGCTTTTGGATGTTTCAAGTTATCAGCTGGGCAAGGAAATTATGCACTTGGAGCCGGAGGTTGACATTGAGGCGCTTTTAGAAGAAACGCTAAAAGATCTAAGGGTTGAAGCGGAAAAAAAGGGCATTTATTTAAAATTTGAAAATCAAGGCAGTGTTCCGAATATTTCAGCAGATAAAACAAGATTAAAGCTTGCCCTGACAAATATAATAGACAACTGCGTAAAATATACAAAAGCGGGGGGAGTTACTGTAACCTTAAAAACCGAGGACGATAAATTACTGATTTTAGTAAAAGACACGGGCATTGGAATTTCAAAAGAATTAATTTCCAGCTTGTTTAACAAAACCTTTCGCCGAGGCGAGCAAGCCCAAAAAATGTTTGCTGTGGGCAAGGGGGTGGGGCTTTTTCTTTCAGGCAAAATTATTGAGAGCCACCGTGGCAGAATTTGGGCGGAATCTGCAGGCGAAGACAAAGGAAGCGCGTTTTATATTGAGCTACCGGTAAGAGCTCAAAGTCAGTATTAGATTTTTTATTATTAATATTATTAAATTAAGAAATTATTATGACAAAACAAAATAAAAAGAAAATTTTATGGATTGAAGACGAACAGGCGCTTGTAAATCTTTATAAAGACGCCATAGAATTAATAGATAATGCGGAGTTTGAATTTATGCAGTTAGGCCAGCAGGCAATAGACAAAATAAAAGAAATTCAGGAAGGAAAAGCAGAAAAGCCGGACCTTATACTGCTTGACCTTTTATTGCCCGATGTTAACGGCGACAAGGTTTGTGAAGTAATAAGAAACACGCCTGCCACAAAAGACATTCCGGTGTTTGTGCTTACAAACTACACAGGAGAAGAAATGGAAAACAAAATGACCAAAGACCTAAACGCAGAAAAGTATCTCGTTAAAACCGAATGGGGGCCAATTAGGCTGATTCCATTTCTTAAAGAAAAATTAGGTTTAAAATAGAGCTTTAAAGCACATACAAAAATCCATAATTACTAAATCCTGATTTTACCTCTTTTGTTTTTCATTTTTGTTTCTTCATACCCCCGTACTTGTAAATGGTTCGATCGAACCATTTACAAGTACGGGGGTTTTTCTTATAATTAACAAAAAACAAAAATTACAAAAATTTATGAAGCCATCCAAACCAAAAAAGAAAACTCGAAAAAAGAAAATAAATTTCCCGACCAAAGCTATCTTAAACTATATAAAAGAAACATCGCTAAGTTTGTTAGATTTTAGCATTGATATAGTAATCAACCCGGAAAAAATAATAAACGATGCTGGATTTTATGCAAAATATCCATCTGCCGGATCTATGGTTTCAAAATGGGTGTCTAATTTAGAAACCGGCACTTCTTTTGAACGCAAAGAAGGTAAAATTTATCTCACGGAAAAAGGCAGAATAAAAATTATAAAGGGAATTATTAAAGACAAGTGTGACGACATAAAGTGGGATGGAAAATGGCGAGCTATTATTTTTGATATACCAGAAGCGAGCAAGCTCGAAAGAAAATTTTTGAGGATAGAATTGGAATATATGGGCTTTCGGCTCCTCCAAAAAAGCATTTGGATTTATCCTTACGATATAGAAAAAGAACTTACTGCCCTGCTGAAGTTATGGAAAATAGATTTTAAAGGTGATATAAGATTTTTAGAAATAAACAAAATAAAAGACGATAAAGATATTAAAAAATATTTTAAAATATAACTTACTTGTAAATGGTTCGATCGAACCATTTACAAGTAAGAAAGAATAGGGGGTAAAAAGAGGGGGAAATTAAGGGAACTAAATTAATAATTTTTTCTGTTCCCCCGCCCCGCGCAAAGCGCGGGGCGGGGGATTTTTTTAATTTTAGAAATATAAAAAAGCCAACTGAA